>NZ_JCAKNE010000013.1:0-120542 GCF_059515965.1 Propioniciclava sp. LT432
CAATGCCGTTAAGTTAGCCGCTGGCACTGCTTCGCGGGTGAGTGGTCTTTGAGGATGCTTGCGGCATTTTTCGAGATTTGTTGGTGTGGTCTGCGGAGGTTTGTGCGACTCGCGGGATTATGTTCGTGACGCTCCGGGGTGATTCTTCTAGTGTGGGGCTATGAACGAATCCGTTTCGCGGAAATTCACGGATCATCTTCCTGTGGGCGTGTTGGCGGAGTGTATTCCGCGGGACGAGGTCGAGACGGCAATTGATCTGGCTAATCGGCGGGAGCAACGTTCGCGTCTCCTTCCGGCCCGAGTCGTGGTCTACTACGTGATCGCGTTGGGACTGTTCTTCGGGGAGAGCTATGACGAAGTCATGCGAAGGCTCGTCAACGGTCTGAGATTCATCGGTGGATGGTTATCCAGTTGGCATGTTCCCACGCCCAGTGCAATCACGCAGGCCCGGGCCCGCCTGGGTGAAGAACCCATGAAGTTACTTTTCGAGCGTGTTGCCCAGCCTTTGGCTTCCTCAGCGACGCCGTCGGCGTGGTTCCACGGGCAACGCGTGATGGCTATTGATGGAGTGGTGCTGGACGCTCCTGAGTCGCCGGGCAACGCCGCCACGTTCGGCTATAGCGTGGGAGGACGTGGGGCCAGCGTGTTCCCGCGCGTGCAGGTGGTAGCGGTTGCCGAGTGTGGGACTCACGCCATTACGCACGCGGTGATCGGTGACCTCGGCTCCAGCGAACGGCCGCTGGCTGAGCGGCTGGTCGGCCGGCTAGAGCAAGGAACGCTCCTGCTTGCCGATCGTGGCTTCTACTCGTACAAGATCTGGGAATTGCTGATCGCGGGCAAGGTGGACGCCGCGTTTCGTGTCGCGAGCACCCTGAACCTTCCCCCCATCACCGAATACCCCGACGGATCGTATCTGTCCGTCCTTTTGGCGCCCGCACGTCAAAGCGCAGTGAGGCAATCCTCCCGCGTCCATGGGCGCGATAACAAGCGGGCCGAGCATCAGTGGCTACTCGATAACGGTACCGCTTGCCGGGTCGTCGAATACACAATCGAGGGGTCTTCGGCGACGTACCGCATTATCACCACTCTCTTGGACCACGACCGCTATCCCGCCGATGAAATCGCCGCCCTCTATCACGAACGTTGGGAAATCGAGAACGTCTTTGATGAGATCGAGGTCCACCAGATCGCGCATGGCCGGGTCCTACGGTCTCGCTCACCCGAACTTGTCAAACAAGAGATCTGGGGACTCCTCCTGGCGCACTACGCGATCCGAAAACTTGTGCATAACGCTTCCGACCTCGCCGAGATCGACCCCGACCGATTATCGTTCGTTCGCGCTCTCAGAATCATCCGACGCCACATTTCCAGCGGCGCGGAACTTTCCCCCCTCGATCCTGAATGAAATAGTCGACGAACTCGTAACGCACCCGAATCCTCCCCGACGACACAGGAGCTACCCGCGGGTCGTCAAGCGACACTTCGCCGCCTACCACAACACAAAACGTGCACAACACCGCGGAATAAAGCAGGAACACCTACCACGAATCCACACTCGCCAGCCCCAGCTAACTTAACGGCATTGCGATGTGGTGCGCGTCGCACTGGCTGTCGGGGGCGGTGCACCGCGGGAAGGTGCACCCGCCGTCGCGCACGCTCAGCGCCCGCCGAATCGCCGTCGTCACCAGCCGTTGGGTGCGGCCGACGTCCAACACCTCGGAATGCTCGCCGAGCAGGACCGGCAGGAGGTCCGCGTCGCAGCACAGCCGGCGCAGTCACCGGCACTGATCTGCTGCCCCGACGACAGGACGCCCGCCTGCTCGGCCCGCTCGCGCAGGTCGGCCTCCCGCATGGTCACCACCACGCGGGGCCGATCGCCGGCGATGCGCGGCACCGAGCCGCCGTTCTCGGCCTGGCGCACGAGCATCAGCAGGGCGTCGGCGCGGCGCTGCTCCGGCGTCCGGGTCTCGGCAAGGGGATCACGCCGATCCGCGGCCCGGTCTCGGCCGGCCCGGCGATCCTCCACGAGCGCCTCGATCATCCGCACGAATCCGGCGGCGTCCGCGTCGGGAAGGCTCCCCCGGAAGGTCACCGCCCCGTCACCGTCCGAGTGGAACGCCAGCGACCGCCGCGACCGAGCCCGCTTCGCCTGGGCCTGAAGCCGGCTCTGCTCGGCTTCGGGCGAGGGGACGGCCTCGGGGGCGACCTCGGCGAGCACCCCCTTCACCAGCGAGGGCACCCGATTCGCCGGCTCGCGCGCGGCACGCTCGACCAGCAGGCGCTGGGCCCGCTCGCGTTGGGCCTCGTCCAAGCCTTCGGGCAACGCGTCCACCCCCTTGGCGACCGCCCGCGCCTGCCTGACGCCGAGGCGTCCGGAGAGGGCGGCGTCCGCCACGATCGGGTGCCGGCTCACGTCGGCCGCCGCGAACAGCTCTCCGGCCGCCTCGCGGCTCGTGCTGGCCCCGTCGAGGGAGGGCCAACTCGTCGTCGGCGTGCCTGTTGCCGCGAGGGAGGAGCCCGCGGCGTCCGCCTCGGCGAGCAGGACGGCGGCCAAGGCGTCCATGCGGTCGGCCAGCACGCGCGCCCGGCGCACCAGCGCCAACCGCGCCGCCGCCGGCACCCCGGACCGGGAGGCGCCGGCGAGCGAGTCGAGCGCCTGCTCGACCGCCGCGAGGGCCAGCCCGGTGAGTTCGTCCATGCCCCCAACCTAAGGGCAGCCCCCGACAGAATCGAACAGAAGAACGAAATTGTGGAAAACTTCCTCCAAGCCCGTTAGCACTCGGGTTGAACGAGTGCCAACGCGTGGATAGAGTCGTGGTTGGCACTCGACCATCGAGTCTGCCAGCCCAAGGCGGCACCGCGACGACGTCCTGGGCGGGCATCGAAGGATTCCACCAAGGGTCCCCACCTGAGGGCCCGTACGTACGAAGAAAGGGCACCATCGTGGCCGTCACGATCAAGCCGCTCGAGGACCGCGTCCTCGTCCAGCCCCTGGAGGCAGAGACCACCACCGCCTCGGGCCTGGTCATTCCCGACACCGCCAAGGAGAAGCCGCAGGAGGGCAGGGTCGTGGCGACCGGCCCCGGCCGCATCGACGACAAGGGCAACCGCGTCCCGCTCGACGTCGCCGAGGGCGACGTCGTCATCTTCTCCAAGTACGGCGGCACCGAGGTCAAGTACGACGGCCAGGAGTACCTGCTCCTGAACGCCCGCGACATCCTCGCCGTCGTCTCCAAGTAAGGACACAACAAATGGCAAAAATCCTTCAGTTTGACGAGGAAGCGCGTCGCTCGCTCGAGCGTGGCGTCGACGCCCTCGCCAACGCCGTGAAGGTGACGCTCGGCCCCAAGGGCCGTTACGTGGTGCTCGACAAGAAGTGGGGCGCCCCGACGATCACCAACGACGGCGTCACCGTCGCCAAGGAGGTCGAGCTCACCGACCCCTACGAGAACCTCGGCGCCCAACTCGCGAAGGAGGTCGCCACCAAGACGAACGACGTCGCCGGTGACGGCACCACCACCGCGACCGTCCTCGCCCAGGCACTCGTCCACGAGGGCCTCCGCGCTGTCGCCGCCGGCACGAACCCGGTCGGCATCAAGCGGGGCATCGAGGCGGCCGTCGAGGCCGTCAACACCGCGCTGGCCGACGCGGCCAAGCCGGTCGAGACCGCCTCCGACATGGCGTCCATCGCGACCATCTCGAGCCGCGACTCCGAGATCGGCGAGCTCATCGCCGACGCGTTCGACAAGGTCGGCAAGGACGGCGTCATCACCGTCGACGAGTCCAACACGCTGGGCACCGAGCTCGAGTTCACCGAGGGCATGCAGTTCGACAAGGGCTACCTGTCGCCCTACATGGTCACGGATGCCGAGCGCATGGAGGCCGTGCTGGAGAACCCGTACATCCTCATCAACTCGGGCAAGATCAGCTCGATGAACGACCTGCTCCCGCTGCTGGAGAAGGTCATCGGCGCCAACGGCACCCTGTTCATCGTGGCCGAGGACGTGGACGGCGAGGCCCTGTCGACCCTCGTGGTCAACAAGATCCGTGGCACCTTCACCTCGGTGGCCGTCAAGGCCCCCGCGTTCGGTGACCGCCGCAAGGCCATGCTCGAGGACATCGCGATCCTCACCGGTGGCCAGGTCGTCGCCGCCGAGGTCGGCCTCAAGCTCGACCAGGTCGGCCTCGAGGTGCTCGGCCGCGCCCGTCGCGTCGTCGTCACCAAGGACAACACGACCATCGTCGACGGCGCCGGTTCGGCCGAGGCCGTTGCCGGTCGTGTCGAGCAGCTGCGTGCCGAGATCGCCCGCACCGATTCGGACTGGGACCGCGAGAAGCTCTCCGAGCGTGTCGCGAAGCTCGCCGGTGGCGTGTGCGTGATCAAGGTCGGCGCCGCGACCGAGGTCGAGATGAAGGAGAAGAAGCACCGCATCGAGGACGCCGTGAGCGCCACCCGTGCGGCCATCGAGGAGGGCATCGTCGCCGGTGGCGGCTCCGCGCTCATCCATGCTGCTTCCGTCCTGTCCGACGGCCTGGGCAAGACCGGTGACGAACTCGCCGGCGTCCGGATCGTCGAGAAGGCCCTCGTCGAGCCGCTGCGCTGGATCGCCGAGAACGGTGGCGAGGCCGGTTACGTGGTCGTGGCGAAGGTCAAGGAGCTCGGTGCGGGCTACGGCTGGAACGGTGCGACCGGCGAGTACGGCGACCTGGTCGCCGCCGGCGTCATCGACCCGGTGAAGGTGACCCGTTCCGCGCTGTCCAACGCGGCGTCCATCGCGGCGCTCCTGCTCACCACCGAGACCCTCGTGGTCGAGAAGCCGGAGGACTCCGAGGACGACCACGGCCACAGCCACTGAGTCGCCCTGACGGCTTCCGTCGAAGGCGTTCGAGGCCCCCACGCACGGCGTGGGGGCCTCGATCCTTTCCGCGAGCGCGTAGCCTCGGAGGCATTGACCAACCGTGCGGGGAAGGGGCGGGATGAGGCAGCGGATCCTCGTGGTCGACGACGAGGACAGCATTCGGGAGGTGCTCGTCGCGTACCTCACCAACGATGCGTTCGAGGTCGCCGAGGCGTCCACCGGGTCGGACGCGCTGGCGCTGCTGGCGGCGGACCCCGCCATCGACCTCGTCCTGCTCGACGTCGGGCTGCCCGACCTGGGCGGCCTGGAGGTGCTCGGGCGCATCCGGACGACCTCCCAGGTTCCCGTCATCCTCGTCACGGCACGTGACGCGGAGGTCGACAAGCTGGTCGGGCTCAGCGTGGGGGCAGACGACTACGTGACCAAGCCGTTCAGCCCCCGCGAAGTGGTGGCCCGCGTCCGCACGGTGCTGCGCCGCGTCGCCCCCGCCGAACCGGAGGCGCCGCAGGATCCCTCCCTGACCTTCGGCGACCTGCGCATCGATCCCCGCGCCCGCGCGATCACCGTGGCGGGCCGCCCCGTCGAGCTGTCCGCCCTGGAGTTCGACCTGCTGCTGGCGCTCGCCCAGGACCCCGGTCGGGTGTTCTCGCGGGCCCAACTGCTGGAGAAGGTCTGGGGCTACGACTTCTACGGCGACGAGCGTGTCGTGGACGTCCACATCCGGAGCATGCGCGCAGCCCTCGGGGATGACGCCGCCCACCCCCGCTACCTGGGCACCGTCCGGGGGGTCGGCTACAAGTTCCTGCCGAGGCGGTCATGAGGCGCTTCCCGGTCCGCCTGGTCCTGAGCCACGCGGCCGTGGCGCTGGTCGCCGCCCTCACCACCTTTCTCGTCGTGCGCTGGCTGGCGCCCGGGTTGTTCGACGCCTCGCTCCGACGCGCCCAGGCCGGCGCGCGAGGACCCGGTGCCAGCGGCGGGATGGGCCTGCGTGAGGACTTCGCCCTGGCCGTGGACCAGGCCCTGCTGGCGGGCGCGGCCGCGGGTGTCGTCGTCGCGGCCGCCCTGGGCGTCGTCGTGGCGCTCCGGCTGGGTCGCTCCCTGCGCCTCATGGGGGAGGCCACGCGGCGCATGGCGGCCGGCGACTACGACGTCCGCGTCCGCCGCCCCGTCGAGACCGAACTGGCCCGCCTGTCGGACGACATCAACACCCTCGGCGCGACGCTGGCCGAGACCGAGTCGCGGCGCACCCGCCTGCTCGGTGAGGTGGCCCACGAGATGCGCACGCCGCTGACCGTGATCGACGGCTACGTCGAGGGCATGATCGACGGCGTGCTGACCACGGACGCCGAGCGCCTGGGCCGGCTCGAGGTCGAGACGCGCCGGCTGCGCCGCCTCTCGGACGACCTGTCGGCACTCTCCCGGGTCGAGGAGGACCGGCTCGCCGTACAGCGGGCACGCCTCGACCTGCGCACCGTCGCCTCGGACGCCGCCGAGCGACTGCGCCCGCAGGCCGAGGACAGCGGGCTCGTCCTCAGCGTCCGGCCCGGCGCCGACCCCCTGCCGGTCGACGCCGACGCGGACCGCCTGGCCCAGGTGGTCACCAACCTGGTGGGCAACGCGATCAGGGCCACAGGCCCGGGCGGGAGCGTGACCGTGTCGTGTCGCGCCGAGGACGGTAGGGCGCTGTTGATCGTCGAGGACTCCGGCGAGGGGATCGCCGAGCAGGACCTCGAGCGGGTGTTCGAACGGTTCTACCGCGTGCCGGGCCGCCGGGGGCCACGGGGCGAGTCCGGTTCGGGGATCGGCCTGACCATCGCGCGCGCGATCGCGCGCCTGCACGGGGGCGAGCTCACGGCGTCCAGCCCGGGGCTCGGGGGAGGCGCGACCTTCACCCTCGCGCTACCGATGCCCCGGCGCTGAGCGGCGTCACCGCTCCGGCACCGCGCCGCGGACGACCTCACGGAAGGAGCTCAGCTCGAACCCGGGCACGAGCTCCTCGAGGTCCTTGAACTTGGTGCCGGCCGACACGTCGGCCCCCTCGGGGGCCCCGACCAGCGTGATGAGGTCGTCCACCGGCATGCCGAGGCCGTCCGCCGCCTGCTGCAGGGTCATCCAGCCCTTGAGGTCGTCGGCGGTGAGGTTCTGCTCGGCCACGACCATCTGGCGTCCGGACGTCACCCACTGGCCGGTGGCCTGGGCGATCCCGACACCCCCGAACATGATCGCCAGGAAGATCAGCGGGGCGATCCAGCGCAGGCGCAGCGAGCTCATCGCCGGCCTCCCGTCGCTCCGGTGCGGACCGGGGCCCCGAGCAACACGGGGCCGCTCACCTGGAGTGCTCCCTTGACGGGGCACGTGGTGACGCAGTCCATGCAGCCGATGCAGTCGGTGCTGACCTTCGGCGACGACTTCGACACGGTGAGGCCGACCGGGCAGGGGCGGTCGCACAGCGTGCAGTCGGTGCAGGTGGACGCCGACCGGCGGATCCGCAGGAAGCTCAGGTGGCCGACCACCGAGAACACCGCGCCCAGCGGGCACAGGTACCGGCACCAGAACCGGTCGACCACCACGGACGCGGCCAGCACGACCGCGACGATCGTCAGGCCCACCGCGCTCGCCTCGCCGATGTTGAACAGCCACTGGAGGCCGAAGGCCTGCACGTAGGGGTCGTAGTCGGCGAACCACAGCTTCGCCGTCGTCACGCTGAAGTAGATGACCACACCCAGGACGACGAAGCGGCCCCAGCGCATCACCCTGTCGACGCGGGCGGGCGGTTCCCAGGCCTTCAGGCCGAGGCGTCGCCGCACCCAGCTCAGGCCGTCCTGGATCGCGCCCCACGGGCAGATCCAGCCGCAGAACACGTTGCCGACCAGCAGGGTGGCGGCCAGGACGGCCAGCCCGAGGACGATGTTGGAGGGGTGCGTCTTGGAGATGAACTGGCCCGTGGTCACGAGGGTGACCAGGGTCTCCACCGCGCCGAAGGGGCACAGGGCGTCCACCGAGGGTTGACCGGCGTCCTCGTTGAGGCTGTGGCGGGCGGCCGCGACCAGGATGAACGCGCTGATGGCGAGTTGGGTGGCGGCCCGCGCCAGGCGGAGGTTGCGGATGCCCCGGGTGCGGCGCTGGGCCTTGGTCAGGCCCTTGTGTGGGCGGCTCGTGGTCGTCATGGCCGTCACGCTAGGGACGGCGGATGTGGCGCCCGTGGAGCGTGTGTGAAGCGTGTGTGAAATCCCCCCGCCCGGCGCAAGGGTGGCGCGCCGGGCTGGGGGAGAGCGTCCAGCTCCTCGTGGGGGCCTCGCGCTTGGTGGTGTTCATTTCACCAAACGGTGGACTTCCTGCACAATCAACATCACGCACGCTGGTCAATCTGATCAACTCAGCCCGGGCAGGGGTGGTCGGGTTGGTCAGGACGACCGAGGAGGTCCCATGAACCGGCTCGACGACATCGACCGTCGCCTCTTGCTCGAACTCGACCGAGATCCGCGCATGACCGTCCTCATGCTGGCGCAGCGCACCGGGCTCGCCCGCGGGACCGTGCAGAACCGTCTGGAGCGCTACCGCACCGAGGGCGTCCTGCGCCTGACGAGCACGCTCGTCCCTCCGTCGGCGCTGGGCTACGGGCTCCACGCGACGGTGTCGGCGGAACTCGACCAGCACCAGTTGGACGAGGCGGTCGCCGCGCTCCGACGGGTACCCGAGGTGCTGGAGTGCCACGCGCCGGCCGGCGACATCGACCTGTTGTGCCACGTTGTGGCCCGCGATCCCGACGACCTCTACCGTGTCGCCGAGGAGATCCGCCTGTGCCCCGGGATCCTGCGCACGTCCACGAGCGTCTACCTTCGCGAGGTGATCCCCTACCGTGTACGGCCCTTGCTGCACCGCGGCACGACGACGGCCGGGCCATCCCGCCGGGACGGGGGCCGGGGATGACCGCTGGGCGCGTCCTGGTCGGGCCTTCACTAGGCTGACCCGGTGACCGAGCGCCGATCCGTCCCCACCCTGACGAGCCCCCGGCCGAGCATTCCGTGGGGGGCCGCCGCACTGGTCGGCATGCTGGCGAGCACCCTCGTCGCGTGGGGATCGGCCCATCCGGAGTTCTCCTTCAACACCCGAGGGTGGCTCGAACCCTGGGTCATGGCCGTCGGCACAGCGTTGCCCATGCCGTGGAACCGGGTGGTGATCGTGCTCGGCTGCGTAGCCCTGAGCGTGCTGTGGTGGTTCCTGCGCCCGCACGCGGGGCGGGCCGCCATCGCCCGGCCCGGCCTGTTGCTCGCGGTGTGGTCGCTGCCGCTCCTGCTCGCCCCGCCCGTCCTGTCGGGCGACGCCGTGCTGTACGCCGACTCGGGCTGGATCGAGAACCAGGGTGGTTCGGTCTACGCCGACGGCCTCGGCAGTGCGGGCGGTCCCTTCGCGCCGTCCGTGGACGCGCTGTGGCGGGGGACCGGCGTCGCCTACCCACCGCTCACCCTCTTGGTCAACCAGGCCGTCGTCGCGCTCACCGGCAACGACGACTACTGGTCGTTCGTGGCCATGCGACTGCCGGCCATCCTCGGCGTGGCCGTCATCGCCTTCACCGTTCCGCGGATCGCGGAGCAACTGCGTCCGCTCGGGTTGCTCCGCGGTCGCGGGGGCGAGGAGCGGCAGGCCGCGTTCGACGCGGAGCCGGAGGGGCTCGCCGCCGACCGTGCGCTCTGGTGGGGGCTGCTGAACCCGCTGCTGCTGGTCCACTTCATCGGCGGGGCGCACAACGACGCGCTCATGGTGGGGGCGTCGCTGCTGGCGATCTGGGTGACCGTCATCGGCGTCCGGTCCGGGGGGGCCAGTCGCACCGCGCTGCTGTGGGTCCTGGCGCCCGTCCTCGTCGGCGTCGCGATGGCGTTGAAGCAGCAGGGCGGGCTCACCGTCCTCGCCGTGGCGGGGCTGCCGGTCATCGCCCAGTTGCGCGCGCTCCCGCCGGGGCGCCGACTGTGGACGTACGGCGTCCGGACGGCGGGGGTGACCGTCCTCGCCGTGGTCGCCTTCGTCCTCATCAGTCTCGCCTCGGGCAAGGGGTTCGGCTGGACGGCCTGGCTCACCCTGATGGGCGCCGCCGGCACACCCGCCCCGTTCGCGATCCTCGGCCAGTTCGGCGGCGACCTGCTCGCCTGGCTGGGGCACGACCCGTCCCTCTTCAGGCTCGTCGTCGGGATGGCGTCCAACGTCACGTTGCTCGCCGTCCTGGGCTGGGTGGTCGTCCACTTCAGTGACCGCCCGGTGTCGGCCATCGGCTGGGGCTCGCTCGCGGTCGCGATCCTGGGTCAGGCCATGCACCCGTGGTACATCCCGTGGAGCCTCGCCCTGCTGGGGCTGGTGCCCCTGACCACACGACAACGCCGCTGGGTTGCGGGCTTCGTGCTGGCCTTCCTGGTGTGGAACTCCATCCAGACGGTCGTGTGGCATGGGGACCACTAGACTCGGGCCATGCGCGTCGCGGTGACATCAGGGCGGCTCGGGGGAGCCTTGGCCGCCGGGCTGTCGGCCGGCGGGCACGACGTCCTCAAGCTGGTCGAACGCGCGCCCCGCGGAGCGGACGAGCGCCGCTGGGATCCCTCGGCGGGCCGCATCGAGAGCCCCGGCCTGTCCGACGTGGACGCCGTCGTCAACCTCTTCGAAACCGAACTCTGGCGGCGCTGGACGCCCCAGGTGAAGGACGCCCTGCGCAGCAGCCGGGCCACCGGGACGCTGTCCATCGTGAGCAACCTCGAGCCGGGGGGCCGGTGCCGGCGTTTCGCGAACCTGTCGGGGACGACCTTCTACGGCGACCGTGGCGAGGAGGTCCTCACCGCCGACTCCCCGGCCGGGGCGGGGTGGGCCGCCGCGATGACGGCCCATTGGGAGGCCTCCGCACGCCATGCGCCCGTGTCCACGGTCCTGTTGCGCACCCCGATGGTGCTCGGCGTCCCCGGCGGCGCCTGGGAGCGGCGCCGAAGCGGGTGGTTGTCCGGGCGCTTCGGCCACGGCCGGCAGTGGCGGAGCTGGATCCACATCCACGACTGGGTCGCGGCGACCATCGCGCTGCTCGAGGGCACGTTGGAGGGCCCGGTGGTGTTGGCGTCGCCCAACCCGGTGCGCGAGGCCGAACTCTCCGCAGCGCTGGCGGCCGCGGCCGGACGCCGTGCGCACCCGCCGATCCCGGAGGCGCTGCTCAAACTGCAGTTCGGGGCGGAGATGACGGCGGAGGTGTTGATGGCCTCCCGGCGTGCGTTACCGCGGATCCTGGCGGACGAGATGGGGTTCACCCACCGCCACCCCGACCTGGCGGGCGCGTTGGCGGACCTGGGGTGACCAGAGGTGGCCGTGGGCGGCAACCGGGAATGGCAGGGGCGCGAAGTATGCTTCCCCAGACGCCAGTGGAGATGACAGGGGAGATTTCGATGGCAACAGATGACCTGACAGCAGCCGGCGTCCCGGGCCCGTTCGCGGCCCTCGGGCTCACGTTCGACGACGTGTTGCTCCAGCCGAACGAGAGCGACGTGATCCCGTCCGAGGTCGACACGACCACTCAGGTGAGCCGCAACATCACCCTCCGTGTGCCGTTGCTGAGTTCTGCGATGGACACGGTGACCGAGTCGCGCATGGCTGTGGCGATGGCCCGCCAGGGCGGCCTCGGCATCCTGCACCGCAACATGACCGCTGACGACCAGGCCAGCCAGGTCGACCGCGTCAAGCGTTCCGAGGCCGGCATGGTCGACCAACCGATCACCACGACGGTCGACGCGACCATCGGTGAGGTCGACGAGATGTGCGGCAAGTACCGCATCTCGGGGGCGCCGGTGGTCGACGCGAACGGGTGCCTGGTCGGCATCATCACCAACCGCGACATGCGGTTCGAGGACGACCCGAACCGCCGCGTCGGCGACGTCATGACCAAGATGCCGCTGGTCACCGGCCACCCGGGCATCTCCCCGGAGGAGGCCCTCAAGCTGCTGGGCCGGCACAAGATCGAGAAGCTGCCGCTGGTCGACGCCGACGGCAAGCTCACCGGTCTCATCACGCTCAAGGACTACGTGAAGTCCGACAAGTACCCGCTCGCGACGAAGGATCCGCACGGCCGCCTGCGCGTCGGTGCCGCCATCGGCACCTTCGGTGAGGCCTGGGAGCGCGCCATGCTGCTGGTCGAGGCCGGGGTGGACGCCCTCGTGACCGACACCGCCCACGGGCACAGCCGCTCGGAGATGGACCTCATCCGTCGCCTCAAGGCCGAGCCGCTGGCCAAGCACGTCGACATCATCGGCGGCAACGTCGCGACGTACGAGGGCGCCAAGGCCATCGTCGAGGCGGGCGGTGACGCGGTGAAGGTGGGCATCGGCCCCGGCTCCATCTGCACGACCCGCGTGGTCGCCGGCGTCGGCGTACCCCAGGTGACCGCCATCTACGACGCGGCCCGTGCCGCACGCCCGGCGGGTGTCCCGGTCATCGGCGACGGAGGCCTGCAGTACTCGGGTGACATCGCCAAGGCGCTCGTGGCTGGTGCGAACACCGTCATGCTGGGCTCGCTGCTGGCCGGCTGCGATGAGAGCCCCGGCGACCTGGTGTTCATCAACGGCAAGCAGTTCAAGAGCTACCGTGGTATGGGGTCGCTGGGCGCCATGAAGGCACGCGGCCAGCAGGGTTCGTTCGCCTCCGACCGCTACTTCCAGGCCTCGGCCACCACCGACGACAAGTTCATCCCCGAGGGGATCGAGGGCCAGGTCGCCTATCGCGGCCCGCTGTCCGCGGTCGCCTACCAGCTCATCGGCGGCCTGCGGCAGGCGATGTTCTACTCGGGTGCGCGGACGATCCCCGAGCTCCAGGAGCGCGGCCGATTCGTCCGCATCACGTCCGCGGGCCTGCGCGAGTCGCACCCGCACGACATCCAGATGACTGTCGAGGCCCCCAACTACTCCAACAAGAAGTGAGTTCCATGATCGAGATCGGCCGCGCGAAGCGCGCCCAGCAGGTGTTCGGCTTCGACGACATCGCGATCGTCCCCACCCGGCGCACCCGCAGCCCCCAGGACGTCCGCCTGAACTGGACGATCGACGCGTTGACCTTCGAGTTCCCGATCCTGGCGGCACCGATGGATTCGGTGATGTCGCCGGCGACGGCGATCGCGTTCGGCCGCATGGGCGGCCTGGGCGTCCTCAACCTCGAAGGGCTCTGGACGCGCTATGAGGATCCGCAGCCGATCCTGGACGAGCTCGCCAACATCAGCGACGCGGTCGCGGCGACGGCCCGCATGCAGGAGGTGTACGCCGAGCCGGTGAAGGCCGAGCTGATCACCGCCCGCATGAAGGAGATCCGCGACGCCGGCGTGCCGGTCGCCGGCGCCCTCTCCCCGCAGCGCGCCCAGGAGTTCGCCTCGGTCGTCGAGAAGGCGGGGGTGGACTTCTTCGTCATCCGGGGCACCACCGTGTCGGCCGAGCACGTCTCCTCCCACGAGGAGCCGCTCAACCTCAAGGAGTTCATCCGCAAGCTCGACGTGCCCGTCATCGTGGGCGGCTGCGCGACCTACCAGGCGGCCCTGCACCTGATGCGGACGGGTGCTGCCGGCGTCCTGGTCGGCTTCGGCGGTGCCGCGACCGGTCGGACGCGCCATGTCCTGGGTGTCGAGGTGCCGATGGCCTCCGCCGTGGCCGACGTGGCCGCGGCGCGTCGTGACTACATGGACGAGTCCGGCGGCCGCTACGTGCACGTGATCGCGGACGGCGCCCTGGGGCGCTCCGGCGACATCGCGAAGGCGATCGCCTGCGGTGCGGACGCGTGCATGGTCTCCACTCCGCTGGCCCGTGCCGAGGAGGCGCCGGGGCAGGGCTGGCACTGGGGTCCCGAGGCCTGGCACAGCACCCTCCCGCGGGGCGAGCGCGTCCGCATGGGCCGCGTGGGCACGCTGGAGGAAGTCGTCCTGGGACCGTCCCACACCCCCGACGGAACCATGAACCTCGTCGGTGCCCTCCGCAAGGCGATGGGCACGACCGGCTACACCGAGGTCAAGGAGTTCCAGCGGGTGGAGATCGTGGTGCACGCCTGACATGCGTCGACCCACCGCCATCGTCCTGGCCATCGCCCTGCTGCTCGCGGTGGCGGGCGTCACCGGCGGCGTGTGGTGGTTCGGCGTCCGGCCCGCGCAGCAGCTGGAGGCAGCCCTGGCGCGGATCACCGCCGGGCTCGCGTCCGGGGAGCTGGCCGATGCCGATTTCCTGACGCTCCCGGGCGACGAGTCCGCCTCCACCCATCTGGCCCAGGTCTACGCCGGGATGGGGGCCCTTCGACCCACCGTCACGCTGGTGCGGGAGCCGCAGGTCACCGCGCCCGGGGAGATGCGGACCGATCTCGCGTGGTCGTGGGTGGTCCACGAGGGCAAGGCGGCGTGGGAGTACACCACGCCCCTGGACCTCGTCCGGGACGGTGAAACCTGGAAGGCCCGCTACCACCCGGCGTTGGTCGTGCCGGGACTCGCGGAGGGGGAGGTCCTGCGTGCCGGCCGCTTGACCCCGGCGCGCGGGTCGGTGCTCGGCGAGGGGGGCGAGCCCATCGCCACGAACACCGCCGCCTGGCGTCTCGGGATCGACAAGACCGTCACCGACGTGCCCACCGCGGTCGCCTCCGCACGCAAGCTCGCCGAGGTGCTCGGCCAGGATCCCGACGCCCTGGCCACGCGCGTGGAGAAGGCCGGGCCCCGCGCGTTCATCGAGGTCCGCCTCCTGCGCCAGCACGAACCCGCTGACCAGGAGTTGGCCAGGGCCGCCCAGAACTGGATCGGTGTCAGGGCGGTCCCGACGACCTTCCCCCTGGGGCGGACGTCCTCCTTCCTGCGGCCCATCCTGGGCGTGGTGGGGGACGCCACGGCGGAGCAGGTGGAGAAGTCCGGCGGAACCATCCGTCCCGGTGACCTGGTCGGCCGCGGCGGCATCCAGGAGGCGCGCAACCACGTCCTCGCGGGGACCACCGGCTTCGTCGTGTCCGTCGTGGAACCCGGGGGCGACACCCGCGAGCAGTTCCGCGTCGCCGCCATCGACGGCAGCGACGTGTCCACGACCATCAACGTGCCGCTGCAGGAGAGGGCGGAGGCCCTGCTGGCACCCGTCGGGTCGGCGAGTGCCCTCGTGGTGGTGCGGCCGTCCGACGGCGCGGTGGTGGCGGCGGCGTCCGGACCGGGATCGCAGGGCCTGTCGACGGCCACGCTCGGACAGTACGCACCGGGCTCCAGCATGAAGATCGTCACGGCGTTGGCGATGGTGCGGGCCGGTGCCACCGCGGACACCCCGGTCACGTGCTCGGACGGGTACACCGTCGACGGCTACCGCTTCGACAACTGGACGGGCTACCCCGCCGGCTCGCTCGGACAGGTCCCGCTCCGCGAGGCGTTCGCCTGGTCCTGCAACTCGGCGTTCCTCGCCCAGGCGGACGCGCTGGGCATCGAGAAGCTGGCCGACGCGGCCGCCTCGCTGGGACTCACCGCCGAGCCGAACCTGGTCGTGGGGGGTTTCCTGGGTCGTGTCCCCACCGAGGGGACGCCCCCCGAGCAGGCGGGTGCCATGATCGGCCAGGGCCGGGTGGTCGCCTCGCCGCTCGGCATGGCGACCGTCGCCGCCTCCGTCGCGGCCGGGCGCACGGTCTCGCCTGTGCTGGTGAACGAGCCGGGACGCCCGTCCGCCCCGCCGCCGACCCCCTTGACCGAGGCCGAGGCGTCCGTGCTGCGCGACCTGATGCGCTCGGTCGTCACCGACGGCACGGCGAAGGCCTTGGGCTCCCTGGGCCCGGACGTCGGCGCCAAGACCGGCACCGCCAGTTGGGGTCCGGCCCCGGTCAAGTACCACGGGTGGGTCGTCGTCAATCGGGGCGACCTCGCCGTGGCCGCGTTCGTCGAGGACGCCAAGGGCTCCGGTGACGCCGTGGCCCTGGCGTCGGCCCTGCTGGGGTCGTGAGGGCCGTCGACCTTCACCGGCACCAAGTGGTCGGAGTATCGATCACTTCGTACTGCTGAGTCGGCACTCACTCGGTAAGACCGGCCCAGCGACGGGCCGAGCCGGGGTCCGGGCAGCGGGGACAAGGTGCGGGCAGGGGGTGCCCCCGCCGGTGCAACGCGCCCCCGACCTGCCAGGCGACGCGGCACGGACGTCCGCGCAGGTCGACCGAGCCGTATCGGACGGTGGCCTCGTCGCGCAGGGCATGCTCGTTGTCCCGTTCGAGGTCGCGAAACACGCGCTTCAGGTGCACTTGGCCGTCGATCTCGACGATGAACGTGCGCGCACCCTGGCGTAGGGGCGGGTACCGGACGTCACACTTCCAGTGATCGCCCGTGCGCACCTGCCGCTCTCCCTCGGGCAGCCCGTGGGCGCGCTCCACGTCGCGCCGGTACACCCACTCCAAGGTGCTCTCGATCCCTTGGAGGTCCACGGCCACCTCGCGCATCATCCCCCGCTGCGGGAGCCGATGGCGCCCCTCGAGCCGCCGCACCACCTCGGGGAGTGCCACCTTCCCGACCCGAGCCGCCTCCGCGAGCAGGGCCACCCACTCCTCGACGTCGCACCCGGAGCCGACGTCGAGCAGTGCCTCCTCGAGGCGGATGCGCGGGAGGGAGCCCAGCGTCTTCGCCAACCGTCCGCACCCGTCCTGGCGGAAGCTCCAGCCGGCCCGGTCCCCGATCCGCCGGCCGGGCGGGACCCAGACCTCGACGGTGTCCGGCGCCTTGTCGAGCCCGGCCAGGTGGAGGGCGACGCGCCCGCCCAGGGCCGCTCCTTCGCCGGCCAGGAGAATCCCGGCCCAGCCGCGCTGTTCGACCGTCGGCGTGCCCGTTCCCAGCAGGTAGACCTCGGGCGTGAGCCGGGTCACCTCCCCGCGCGCCAGCATGCGGCGCAGGGGTGTACGGCCCACGTGCTCCAGGACCTGGCCATGGCGCAGGACCCCCTCCTGCTGGGCGGCGATCCAGAGGAGTTGGGGCGGAAGATCGATGCGGGGAAACACGCAAAGGCACTAGGCGGTGCCCGTCACCGAGGCTGACCTCCTCTTTCTCCTGCACCACGCGGTCGGACTACCAGCCACTTCGAGCTCCTGAACGGGTGTTCACGCCGCACCCGAGCGCGCAAGTAGTCAGCCGCCGTCAGCCGTCGACGGCGGCGTCCCGGTCGATGAGGGCCTTGACGGCGGCGTGCTGCTCGGCGGAGTTCCAGGGGATGGTTCCCAGCGCGGCGTACGACTCCGCGACCACACGGTCGTGGCCCGCCGGGGCGATCAGGCCCCGATCCAGCATCAGCCGCGCTGCTCCGACGTAGGTGTCGACGAGCTGGATGCGGGCCGCTGCCAGCCGGGCGCGTTCGTCCGCGGGGGTCCCCACCACGTCGTGGATGACGACGATGTCGACGACGTCGGAGAAACGCTCCCACAACAGCTCGCCCACGCGGATGTCGCCCTGGCCGGAGTCGCCGATGAACAGGGTCCGGTACTCGGGGTAGAGCTGGTGGTAGTGGTCGATGTTGGCGATCTTCTGGCCGGCCATCAGGTCGTGCGTGGCCAGGGCCGCCAGGGTTCCGGTCAGGACCGAGTGGGTGGCGATGCCGGCCCGACGCAGGGTCGCGCGGGTTCGGTTCTCGATGAGGCCGAGCGCGTCACCGGGGCGCGCGGTGACGAACGTGAGGTCCCCGGTGGAGAAGGGGGCGTCGTCGGGTCCACGGTCCAAGGCCTCCAACAGGGCGAGGATGCCCGGGTAGATCGTGCCCTTGGGGTAGCGCCGGTCGTGCAGGGCACACACGACGGTGTCGTCGATGTCGCACAGGACCTTCGACTCCCCAGTCTCGACCCCGGCGGCCTCCTCGGCGATGTGGCTGAGGATCCGCGCACGGATGTCCTCGTCGTCGATGTCGGAGAACACCAGTCCCTCGAGGTCGTGGCTGTCGATCCGGCTGTTGATGCGGTTCTTCAGCTGGGTCAGCTCCACGCCGTGGCGCGAGAGGAGGACCGCGGCGAGGGCCTCCTCGTCGGCGCGATCGGTGCGGCCCACCTGCAGGCCATGGACCACGTTCGCCAGCGCCTCGATGGACAGGTCGCCGAGGCGTCCGACCAGGAGGTCCCGCAGGGCCGCGCGGTGGTGCGGGCCCAACAGGTGGTCGTCGACGCGGCGGAACAACCGCGCGCCGTCGACCTCGCGCAGGACGGTGTCGAGGGTCGCGCCGGGGGCGCGGCGGAGCAGGTCGAGGACCTGTGCCTCGTCGTCCCGGTCGGTGTGGCCCTTGAGCAGGGCGGAGATGAGGTCCTGTTCGATGGGCACGGGGCCAGCCTAGCGGGGCCTCACGCCCGTGTCGGCGGTGCGCACCAGCAGTCCGCCCGCCTCGACCCGGACACGGAGGTCCGCCACCTCGCCGACGACGTCGCCGTCCAGATGGAGGGGCGCCGGGGCCTCCGGCACGGCCCACAGCGTCCGGATCCGCGAGTAGCGCAGGGCAGCCGCCTCCCACCGGTGGTGGGTCAGCCCCGCCCAGGCGACGGACGCCCACTGCGACGGCTTCCGCAGCGGCACCTCCAGGCAGTCGAGGTGGCCGTCGTCCGGACGCGAGTCGGGGAACACCTCGATGCCGCCGGGGATGCTGCCCGAGTTCGCGACGAGGATCGTCCACGTCGACAGCCGGCGTCCGGGCAGGCCGTCCACCGACAGGCGCATGCGGATCGGCTTGCTGCGCAGGTGGCGCGCCCCCATCGCGACGTAGGAGATCCAGCCCCAGCGGGACTTCGTGGTCGCGTCCGTGGCCAGCACGGTGGCCGCGTCGTGGCCGAGGCCCGCCATCACCAGGAAGGGCTGGTCCTGGGTGGGGGCCCCCGTGAGGCCATCGGTCACGAGACGCCAACTCGCCCAGCCCACGTCGAACGCCTTGGGCCTGCCGAACAGGGCGCGGTCGACCATGCGTCGCGCGTCGCGCGTGCGCAGTCCCAGGTTGTGCGCGAAGAGGTTGGCGGTGCCCAGGGGCAGGATGCCGAGGGTCACGCGCGAACCGGCCAGCGCGCGGGCCACCTCGCGCAACGTCCCGTCACCGCCGCCCACGACGACGTGGCGGGCGCCCCGGGCGAGCGCCTCCCGGGCCTGGCCCCACCCGGGCTGCTCGAGCGTGGTGGTGAGGACGCGGAGGGTCAGCCCGGCGTCCGCGCAGGTGGTCTCGAGGTGGTGCCGGGCGATCTCGTAGCGCTTGGCGACGGGGTTGAGGACGGCCCAGACCGGCGCCTCGGCGTCCGGTGCTGGTTCCTCGTGGTCCGTCACGTCCCCCATTGTGCTCGCTAGGGTTGGCCCATGAACGAGATCCCGCCCGAGTTGGCTGGCCTACGGGCGAGCATCGACAACCTCGATCAGGCGCTGGTGTGCCTGCTGGCCGAGCGGTTCCGCATCACCAAGGAGGTGGGCAGGCTCAAGGCGACCAAGGGTCTTCCGCCGGCCGACCCCGAACGGGAGCGGGCCCAGATCGCGCGGCTGCGCGCCCTGGCGGACGGGGCGGGGTTGGACCCGGAGTTCGCCGAGAAGTTCCTGACGTTCATCGTGACCGAGGTCGTCCGGCACCACGAGCAGATCGCCAGGGAGCACCAGGCCTGAGGAGGTTCAGCGGGCGAACAGCTCCACGAAGTTGGCCAGGATCCGGCCGGGGGAGTCGTCGACGCCCGCCTGCCGCACCTGCTCGGCGATGGTGTCGAACTCGGCCGGGTCGAAGTAGCCCGCGTCGCGATAGATGGTCATGCGCTCGATCATGCCGTCGACGTCCAGTTCGGGGTGGAACTGGGTGACGTAGGCGCGATCGCCGACCCGGTACGCCTGGACCGGGCAGGCGGTCCCGCTGGCCAGCAGGACGGCGTCGTTGGGCATCCGCGAGCAGGCCTCCTTGTGGCCGGTGAACGCCTTGAAGGAGCTCGGCACGCCCTCGAACAGGGGATCGGTCCGGCCCGCCTCGGTCAGGGTGATCTCGACCGCTGACGTCGTCTCGCTGTACCTCCGGTCGACGATCCCCCCGAGGTGCTGCGTGAGGATGCCGACGCCGTAGCACAGGCCGATCAGCGGGATGTCCCGCGCCAGGGCGACGTCGATGATCTGGCCGAGGTCGCCCTCGACACGGCGCTGGTTCTCCGTCTTCACCTCGTCGGACGCGTTGAACTGCCCCCCGCCGATGATCAGGCCGGAGTAGTCGTCCGGGTGGATCTTCGGCAGGGGTGCCTGCTCGACCCTCAGCTGCACCAGCTGTCCCGGCTTCAGGCCGCCGAAGGACGCGATGGCGTCGAACTCGGCCGCGACCGCCTGGTCGTGGTCGCGGATCGACAGGTGCAGGAAGGGCTTCACGGTTCTCCTCGGGTGGTCGTGCCGGGGCGGTCGGAGGCGGGCGGGGTCTCCCGCCCGCCTCCGATCAAGGTGGGATCAGTCCATCAGGTCGGAGTAGAGCACCGAGGACAGGTACCGCTCGCCGAAGCTGGGGATGATGACGACGATCGTCTTGCCCGCGTTTTCCTCACGGGCGGCCACCTCGCCGGCCGCCTTGAGGGCGGCGCCGGAGGAGATGCCCACGAGCAGCCCCTCGACACGCGCGGCTACGCGCGCGGTCGCCACGGCGTCCTCCGAGGTCACGGTGAGGACCTCGTCGATGACCGAGCGGTCCAGGATGGCGGGGATGAAGTTGGCGCCGATGCCCTGGATCTTGTGCGGGCCCGGCTTGCCGCCGGACAGGATCGGGGACTCGGCCGGCTCGACCGCGACCATCCGCACCTCGGGCTTGCGCTCCTTGAGCACCTGGCCCACACCCGTGATCGTGCCGCCGGTGCCGATGCCGGCCACGACGATGTCGACGGTTCCGTCGGTGTCGTTCCAGATCTCCTCGGCCGTCGTGCGGCGGTGGATCTCGACGTTGGCCGGGTTCTCGAACTGGCGCGCGAGCACGCCGCCCTGCTGGGCGGCGATCTCGTTGGCCTGCTCCACCGCGCCGCGCATGCCGTCCGGACCCGGGGTGAGGACGAGTTCGGCGCCGAACGCGCGCAGGAGGGCCCGGCGCTCCTTCGACATCGTCTCGGGCATCGTCAGGACGACGCGGTACCCGCGGGCGGCGCCGACCATCGCCAGCGCGATGCCGGTGTTGCCCGAAGTCGCCTCGACGATGGTGCCGCCCGGCTTGAGCTCGCCGGACGCCTCGGCCGCGTCGACCATCGCGACGCCGATGCGATCCTTCACGGAATTGGCGGGGTTGTAGAACTCGAGCTTGGCCAGCACGGTGGCCCTGGACTCCGGCAGGAGCTTGTTGATCTTGACCAGCGGCGTGCGGCCGATGAGGTCCGTCACGTTCTCGAAGACGTTCATGGGGGAAACCTACCCGCCCGGCTCGAGGCGGCGGAACAGCCAGACGCTCACCGCGACCTCGGTGGTGATCGGGGCGACGGCGTCCGGCACCCGGTGGAACGCGTTGGGGCCCATGCCGATCAGGTCGCGGGCCAGGCCGGCGTCGGCCGCCAGCGGCGTCCGGACGCGCTGGCGTGCCACCACCTCGAACAGGCCGGACGCGCTGCGCACGAGCCGGTCGTCCTTGTCGGCCTCGATGGCCAGCAACCCATGCCGCTCGCGCAGGGACGCCAGGTGCTCGGCATCCGGGGTCACGACGATGAGCAGCCCGGCGTCGCCCAGCACCCGGGCGAACTCGCCCATGTTCCGGGGTGCGAACAGGCACGTCACGAGCCCGAACCGGCGGGACCGCAGCGGCAGGGTGCCCCAGGCGTCCGCGACCACGGATGCCGCGCGCGGGTGAGCCCTGGCCGCCCGACGGGCCGCGGGGACCGAGACGTCCACGGACACACCCCGCGCCGTGGGCAGCGCCTCCAGCAGCCGCGCCAGGTGGTGGCCCGTCCCACCGCCGACGTCGAGGACCGTCCTCGACCCCACGGCACGTCGGGCTAGTGCGGCGTCCACGGCGTCGAAGGCCCCCGACCCGAGGACGCGCGCGCGGGCGTCCACCATGGCGGCGGTGTCGGCGTTGGCCGGCTGGGCCGCCCCCAAGAGGTTCAGGTGCCCCTGCTTGGCGACGTCGTACGAGTGCCCCGACCGACACGCGGCCCGGGCGATGCGGCCGCCCTCCTCGACCAGGTCGAGTGGCTCACGGCAGACGGGGCAGGCGAGCAGCCCGCGGGCGGCGACCAACCCCATGGGATCAGAGGCCCCGGAGGCGACCGCCGTCGACCGGGATGATGCAACCGGTCACGTAGGAGGCGGCGTCCGACAGCAGGAAGGTGGCGACCCGGCCGAACTCGACCGGCTGCCCGATCCGGCCCATGGCTGCCGTGCGGCCCATGCCGGCCAGGCTCGCGCCCTTGTCGGGCGCCTGGTCGGCCAGCCAGTTGATGCGGTCGGTCTGGATCGTGCCCGGCATGAGGCCGAAGACCCGGGACCCGGAGTCGCCGAACTCATCGGCCAGCTGGGTGATGAGCATGGCGAGCCCCGGGCGCGTCACGTTCGAGGGGGCCATCGTCGCGAGCGGTTCCTTCGCCGAGGTCGACAGCACGAAGCCCAGGGTGACCGGGCCGGTCGCCGCCCTCACGACCTCGCGTGCGGTGCGCAGGGCGGCCACGACGACCGAGTCGAAGGCGGCCAGGTAGGTGGCGTCGTCCGTGTCGAGGACCGACCCGCGCGGCGGGCCGCCCACGCTGACCATGGCGCCGTCGAGGCGTCCCCAGGTGTCGACGGCGAGGGCGGCGGCACGGGCGGCGGTGTCCGCCTCCGTCAGGTCGGCCGCCAGCGCCACGGCGTTGCCGGCGCCGAGCGCGGCCACGGCGTCCGCCAAGGGTTGCTCGCGGCGGGCGACGAGGACGACCTTCGCCCCCTCGGCGACCAGTTGGTCGGCGGTCGCGCGGCCCAGGCCGCCGGAAGCGGCCGTGACGAGGAAGACCTTGTCAGTCAGTCCGAGATCCATGGGACGTCTCCTGGTCGAGTTCGGTGGTCGAGGTGGCCGTGGCCTGCGCGGCGCGCTCCCGGGCACGCCGCCGGTCCTTGATGTCGTTGCGGATGAGGATGAACAGGCCGACTGCGGCGATGGCGGTGAACGAGAACCACTGCATCGCGTAGCTCCAGTGCGGTCCCTCGGTCGGCGGCGGGGGAGTGATCGGGCGCAGTTCCGCCGACTGGGCCGGCGTCACCTCGATGAGGGAGATGAACCCGTTCACCAGCGGACGGCCGACCCAGTCGGTCAGGGCGTCGGAGTTGATGAGGCGGACGGTGTTCTCCGTCGGCGTCATCTGGTTGGCGTTGCCCTGCTCGTTGCGCCGGACGTAACCGACGAGGGACACCTCGCCGGACGGGGGAGCCGGGAACACCTTGGGGAAGTCCTGACCGGCGGGGCGCTCGACGAAACCGCGGTCGACCAGCACGGTCTGCCCGGACGCCGTCACCAGGGGCGTCACGAGCTCCCAGCCCGTCATTTTGTCGAAGCTGCGGTAGCGGGCCTGGAGCTGCTTGTCGGCCAGGAACGTGCCCGTGACCTCGACGCGCTGCCACTGGTCCGCGTCCTGGATCTCGTGGTCGAAGGCCTGCTCGAAGGGCTTGACGGGGGCGGCCTCGTGCTGCGCCGTCGCGGTGTTGCGGTCGCGCCGCTGGTCGAGCCGGTCGAGTTGCCACTGGCCCAGGTTCACGAACGTGAAGCCCAGGGCCACCACGAAGGCCGTCATCAGCACCCACCGCAACCAGGTCCGCCTCACCGGTCGTCCTCCTGTTCCACATCACCGGGGATGATGTCGCCGGCCGTGATCGCAGGCCGCTCCGCAGCGGCCTCCTCGTCGGACGCCGGCGCCTCCGGACGGTTGTCCCGCGCGTTGCCCAGCAGGACCGCGATGCCGGGCAGCACGGCCGCCACCACCACCAGGACCACGTTCCACGGGGTCGGGGAGGCGACCGCCGCGATGAAGCACACCACGCGGAACGCCATCGTGATGAGGTACCGCTTCGTCCGCTGGTCCGTGGACAGGCTCGCGCCGTGGCGTGCACTCGTGATGAGCGACGGCCTCACGTGCGCGGGGCGTCCGGACATGGTGGCCAGCCTACGCCTCAAGCTGGACCCTCTTCCGCTACGGTTGTCCGGTGAATCAGACCTCGCGCAGCATCCTCGTCACGGGTGGCGCCCGCGGCATCGGCCGGGCCATCGTGGAGGAGTTCCTCGCCCAGGGCCACCGCGTCGCGGCGGCCAGCACGTCCGGCAGGGCCCCCGAGGGCGCCCTCGGGATCGTCTGTGACGTCGCCGACCCGGCCTCCGTCGACGCCGCCTTCAAGACCGCCGAGGACGCCCACGGCCCGGTGGAGGTGGCCGTCGCCAACGCCGGCATCACCAAGGACACCCTCATCCTGCGCATGAGCGCGGACGACTTCGACGCCGTCCTCGACGTCAACCTGAAGGGTGCGTTCAACGTGGCCAAGCGCGCGTCGAGGTCGATGCTGCGCGCCCGGTGGGGCCGCATCATCTTCATCGGCTCGGTCGTCGGCCTCTACGGGTCCCCCGGCCAGGTGAACTACGCGGCCAGCAAGGCCGGGCTGGTCGGTATTGCCCGGTCCCTGACCCGCGAACTGGGCGGCCGCAACATCACCGCGAACGTCGTCGCACCGGGCTTCATCGAGACCGAGATGACGGCCGTCCTCTCCGAGGACACCGTGGCCGGCTACAGGGCGGCCATCCCGACCGGACGCCTCGGCAGCCCGGACGAGGTCGCCGCCGCCGTGTCGTTCCTCGCCTCGGACGCCGCGAGCTACATCTCCGGAGCCGTGCTGCCCGTCGACGGCGGCCTCGGCATGGGTCACTGAAAGGGAAAGAGCATGGGAATCCTCGAGGGCAAGAACATCCTCGTCACCGGTGTGACGATGAACACCTCCATCGCGTACAAGGTCGCCGAGATCGCCGCCGCCGAGGGCGCGACGGTCGTGGTGTCGAACTTCGGCCGCGCGTTGAGCATCACCAACCGCGTCGTCAAGCGGCTCGAGCCGGAGCCCGCCGTCCTCGAGCTCGACGTCACCAACGAGGAGCAGCTCGCCGCCCTGCCGGACGCCCTGCGCGCGGTCGGCATCGAGCGCCTCGACGGCGTGGTCCACTCGGTGGCCTACGCGAACCCTGAGACCGCCCTCGGCGGCGCCTACCTGACCACACCGTTCTCCGATGTCGCCCAGGCGATGCACGTCTCGGCGTACTCGCTGGTCAGCCTCACGATGGCCTGCAAGCCGCTCTTCGGCGAAACGGCGTCGGTCGTCGGACTCACGTTCGACGCCCGCATCTCGTGGCCGCACTACGACTGGATGGGCGTGGCCAAGGCGGCCCTGGAGTCGGCCTCGCGCTACCTCGCCCGCTACCTGGGACCCGAGGGCGTCCGCTCGAACATCGTGGCCGCCGGCCCGCTCGACACGATCGCCAAGAAGGCCATCCCCGGCGCGACGTCGTTCAACGACATCTGGGGCGGGCGCGCCCCGCTGGGGTGGGACGAGACGGACGCCACCCCCACCGCCAAGGCCGTCGTGGCCCTGCTGTCGGACTGGTTCCCCGCCACCACGGGCGAGATGCTCCACGTCGACGGCGGCCTGCACTCGACCGGCGCGTGACACGGGTCACCCGAGCCGTCCTCCGCGGCCCGGGCCGGGTAGGTTGTGAGCATGTCACCCGTCGTTGAGCTCGCAGACGTCTCGATCGTGCGTGGCGGCGCCACGCTGTTGGACCAGATCACGTGGACGATCGACGAGTCCGACCGCTGGGTCGTCATCGGTCCCAACGGGGCGGGCAAGACCACGCTGCTGCAGGTGCTGGCGGCCAACCTCCATCCGTCGTCGGGCTATGCGTCCATCCTCGACGAGGTGCTGGGGGCGGTCGACGTGTTCGAACTGCGCCCGCGCATCGGCGTGACGTCGGCGGCTCTGGCGGACCGGATCCCGCGCGGGGAGGCCGTCGGCAACGTCGTCGTCTCGGCCGCGTACGCCGTGGTCGGGCGTTGGCACGAGGGCTACGACGTCGAGGACTTCCGCCGCGCCGCAGCGCTGATGAAGAAGCTCCGCATCGAGCACTTGGGCAAGCGCACCTTCGGCACGCTCAGCGAGGGCGAGCGCAAGCGCGTCCAGATCTCCCGGGCGCTCATGACCGACCCCGAGCTCCTGCTGCTGGACGAGCCGGGCGCCGGCCTCGACCTGGCCGGCCGGGAGCGTCTGGTCGAGACGATCGCCGACATCGTCGCCGACGAGTACGCGCCGGCCACGGTGCTGGTCACCCACCACCTCGAGGAGATCCCGCCGGGCATGACGCACGCGCTGCTCCTCAAGGGGGGCCGTGTGGTCGCGGCCGGGCCCATCGGCGAGGTGTTGACCGACGCGAACATGAGTGAGGCCTTCGACCTGCCGCTGACGGTCTCGCACGACCGCGGACGGTGGTCGGCCCGCGCCTCGTCGCATCCCGAGCGCGCCCAGGAGTGACGATGATCGAGTGGATCCAGCAGAACTGGTGGATCGCCTGGCTGGTCCTGGCCGGCGGTCTGGCCGTCTCGGAGATGCTGACCCTCGACATGACGCTGCTCATGCTCGCCGGAGGCGCGCTCGCCGGCGCCGGCGCCGCCCTTCTGTTCCCCGGCCTGGTCTGGGTCCACGTGCTCGTGGCCGTCGTGGTCGCGGTGGCCCTGCTCGGCGTGTTGCGACCCGAGATCCTCAAGCGGCTGCACCAGGGCCCCGGCTATCGGAGCACCTTCGACCAATTGCTCGGCAGCACCGGCCGTGCACTGGGGGAGATCACCTCCTCCGGGGGCGAGGCGACCGTGAACGGCGAGATCTGGACCGCCCGTAGTTGGGACGGCGAGCCGATCGCGGCGGGCGTCGAGGTCGAGGTGATCGAGGTGGACGGCCTGACCGTGGTCGTCCAGCCCCGCCACAAGCCGCTGTCGCGCTGACCCGGGCCGTGCGCGGGGCGTCCGGCTAGGCTGGGCCGCAGTAGCCCCAGCCGGAGGAGTCACCCCATGCCCGATCCGTTCCTCATCCTCGTCATCCTGCTCGCCGTCGTGGCGGTGGTGGCGCTCGTCCTGTCGGTCCGGGTCATCCAACAGATGCAGGTCGGCATCGTGCAGCGGCTGGGCAAGTTCAGCCGGGAGATCGGGCCGGGCCTGCACCTCATCGTGCCGTTCATCGACCGGGTCGCCTACACCATGGACATGCGCGAGGCCGTCGTCCCCTTCCCCCCGCAGGGTGTCATCACCGAGGACAACCTGATGGTCGGCATCGACTCGGTCATCTACTACCAGATCGTCGACCCCAAGCGAGCGGCCTACGAGGCCCAGAACTACATCCAGGCCATCGAGCAGCTGACCATGACGACGCTGCGCAACATCATCGGCGGCATGGACCTCGAGCAGACCCTGACCTCGCGCGAGGAGATCAACCAGAAGCTCCGTGCCGTGCTGGACGAGGCGACGGGCAAGTGGGGCATCAAGGTGAACCGCGTCGAGCTGCGCTCCATCGAGCCGCCGGCCACCATCCGCGACGCGATGGAGAAGGGTGCCCGCGCCGAGCGTGAGAAGCGCGCCCAGATCCTGCTGGCCGAGGGCCAGCGGCAGTCGCAGATCCTGTCGGCCTCGGGTGATCGCGAATCCTCGATCCTGCGGGCCCAGGGCGAGCGTGAATCGGCGGTGTTGCGGGCCCAGGCCGATCGCCAGGCGTCCATGCTCCGCGCCGAGGGTGAGGCGCAGGCCATCACGACGGTCTTCAACGCCATCCATGCATCCGAGCCGGACGAGGGCCTGCTCGCCTACCAGTACCTGCAGATGCTCCCGAAGCTCGCGCAAGGCGACGCCAACAAGGTGTGGATCATCCCGTCGGAGCTGAACGACGCCCTCAAGGGGCTCGGGTCGACGGCGGGTGAGGCGGTCACCCGCTTCGCGGGCTCCAAGGTCGACCCGACGAAGTTCACGGCGCCCGAGAAGGTCGACGTCTTCGAGGAGATCGCCGCCTCGAAGCGGGCCGAGGAGGCCCAGTCGGAGCGTTCCGTCCAGCAGGCGATCGCCGAGGCGCAGAAGATCGAGCAGGGCAAGGCGGCCCGCCTCATGACGGGCCGTGAGACCAACGCCATCGAATCCGGCGCTCAGCCGGGCGAGGCGCCCCAGGCCCAGCGGGCCGTCGAAGAGCTGTAGTCCCCGGCGTAGCGCCATCTGGACCACATGAGGCGGGGTCGCCGCAACCGCTACTTGCGCTGACAAGGGGTGACGTCACGGCCCCCCGAGCGGGAGGCGCCCCGATGTGGTCCAGATGGCGCTACGTCCGGCCTCACACCCAGGAGCGGACCCTGGACACGATGGAGTCACAGAAGGCGTCGTACGCCGGATCCGGTTGCTGCGACTCGGGGTGCGCCTGCAGCCACTCCCAGCCGCGGGCGACCCCCTCGGCCCACGACACCCTCGGGTTGAAGGCGGGCACCAGCGACTTGACCAGGGTCGTGTCGAACACGATCGTGGATGCCTTGTCGCCCAGCAGGTTCGCCTCGAGGTCGGGACGCAGGCCGGCGAGCATGCCGCTGGAGACGTGCACCAGGGACAGGTCGAAGCCGATGACCTCGGCGACGGTCCGGAACGCCGCGTTCCAGGTGATCGACTCGGCCGAGGTGATGTGCACGGCGCGGCCCAGCGCGTCCACGTTCCCCAGCAGGCCGGCCAGGCCCACGGCGAAGTCCTCGTTCCAGGTGAACGTCCACAGGGACTCGCCGTCCCCGTGCATGACCAACGGCTTGCCGTCGAGGCCGCGCTGCCACGCCGCCCAGGGGTTTCCGAAGTGGAAGTTGGTCGGGATCGTCCGCTCCCCATAGGTGTGGCTGGGGCGGACGATCGTCCAGGGCATCGCGTCGCCGGAGGCGCGCAGCGTCTCCTCGGCGGCGATCTTGTCGCGGGCGTACTGCGAGAACCGGTTCCCCTGCGGGGACTCCTCGGTCACGACGTGGTGGGGGAGCGGCTTCAGGTAGGTGGAGCACGAACTGATCAGGACGTACTGGCCGACCCGCCCCGAGAGGACGCGCAGGTCCCGCTCGACGTCGGACGCGTTGAACGCCAGGAACTGGACGGCCGCGTCGAACTCGCGTCCGCCCAGCACGTCCCGCAGGGACGCCTCGTCACGGACGTCGCCGACGAGGTGGTCGACCCCGTCGGGGAGGGGTTCACGCGTGCCTCGGTTCAGGACGGACAGGGTGTGCCCGTCGGCCAGGATCCGCTGGACGACCGCACGACTGATGGTCCCGGTGCCACCGGTGAGGAGGATACGCATGGGCCCATCTTGCCGCAGGTGGCCCGCTGCTCACAGGCCGAGGGCGGTGGTCATGTCGGCCTTGAGTCGCTCCAGCGCCTCGGACGCCCGCGCCCGAGCGGCCACGAGGTCGGCCGACTCCTCGGGCGGCAGCGCGACCTGCAGGTACACCTTGAGCTTCGGCTCGGTTCCAGACGGCCGCGCCACGGCACGGACGCCCGGGCCCTCCAGCAGGACCGCGTCGGTGGGCGGCAGGCCCCGCCAGCCCGCCCCCAGGTCGGACGCCGTGACCGGCACCCCGGCCAACTCCGCCGGAAGGGCAGCACGGAGGCGCGCCATGGCGTCGGAGATGATTGCCAGGTCGGACACCCGGAAGGACAACTGCGCCGTCAGGTGGACGCCGTGGGTGCGGGCGATGTCGTCCAGCCGTCCGGCGACGGACGAACCCTCCGCCTTCAGGGACGCCACGAGGGCCAGCAGCCGCGTCAGCGTGGTGATGCCGTCCTTGTCGGCGACCGCCTCCGGGTCGGTGCAGTAGCCGATGGCCTCCTCGTAGCCGAACGCCAGGCCCGGCACGCGGCCGATCCACTTGAAGCCGGTGAGCGTGGTCTCGAACGGCTGGCCGGCGGCCTTCGCGAGACGACCGAGCAAGGTGGAGGACACCACCGAGCACGCGTAGACGCCGGGCGTCCCGCGGCGCAGGGCGTCGTCGGCGAGCAGCCAGCCGAGCTCGTCGCCGGTGAGCATCCGCCAGGTCGGGACGGCCCCTTCGAGCCCGCTGGGGAAGGGGGCCGCCAGTGCACAGCGGTCGGCGTCCGGGTCGTTGGCGATCGCCACGTCGGCGCCGGTGCGGACGGCCAGGGCGAGCGCCAGGTCCATGGCGCCCTTCTCCTCGGGGTTGGGGAACGCCACGGTGGGGAAGGCCGGATCCGGTACCGCTTGTTCGTCGACCAGGGCCGGGACCGGGAAGCCCGTCCGCTCGAGGACCCGGGCGACGACCTCGGCCCCGACGCCGTGCATGGGCGTGTACACCCAGCGCAGGTCGCGCGGGGCATCCTCGGCCACGAGGGAGGCCGCCCGGGCGGCGTACGCGGCCAGCAACGGCTCGCCGATGGTGTCGTAGGCGTCCGAGCGGGCGATCTCGGCGATGGGCCGGCCCGCGACGGCCTCGATGTGGGCTGCGATCTCGCCGTCCGTGGGCGGGACGATCTGGGACCGCCCGACGTAGACCTTGTAGCCGTTGTCCTCCGGAGGGTTGTGGGAGGCGGTCACGACGACGCCGGCCACGCAGTCGAAGTGCCCGATGCCGAAAGCCACCACCGGTGTCGGTACCTGGGTGGCGGTGAGCATCGCGCGCAGGCCGTGCCCGGCGAGGATCTCCGCGGTGTCGCGAGCGAAGACGTCGGAGTTGTAGCGGGCGTCGTACCCGACGATCACGCGCCGGCCGGCGTGGCCGTTCTCCAGCAGCCAACGGGCCAGGCCGGCGGCGGCCTGCGACACGACGACGCGGTTCATCCGATTGGGACCGGGGCCGAGCGCGGCCCGCAGTCCGGCCGTGCCGAACTCGAGGCGTCCGGCGAAGGCGTCGAGGAGTTCGGCGACGGCGTCCGGCTCGCCCGCCTCGGCGCGTTCGACGAGGTGGTCCAGCGCCGTGACGGTCGCCGGGTCGGGGTCCTGCGCCTGCCAGGCGCGGATGGCCTCGAGGCGGTCCGTGGTCAGCATCACAGCACCTCCAGCAGGCCGGCGAGCAACGCGCGCAGGCGCGGGACGGCGGTGCGGCCGGCCTCGAGCACCTCGGCATGGTCGAGGACGTCGCCCGTGATGCCGGCGGCCGCGTTCGTGACCAGCGAGATGCCGAGCACCTCCAGCCCCGCCTCGCGGGCGGCGATGCACTCCAGGGCCGTCGACATGCCGACGAGCGTGCCGCCGAGCACGCCGGCCATGCGCACCTCGGCGGGCGTCTCGTACTGCGGGCCGCCGAACTGGACGTACACGCCCTCGGCGAGACCCGGGTCGACGGTCCGCGCGAGGTCGCGCAGGGCGGGGGAGTAGGCATCCGTCATGTCGACGAAGGTGGCGCCGTGCAGCGGGGTGGCGCCGGTCAGGTTGATGTGGTCCGCGATCAGGACGGGGGTGCCCGGGGCCCAGGCGGGGTCGAGCCCGCCACACCCGTTGGTCAGGACGAGGCGGGTCGCGCCGGCGGCGGCCGCGGTCCGGACGCCGTGCACGACGGCGTCCGCGCCCTTCCCCTCGTAGAAGTGGGTGCGACCCGTGAACAGGGCGGCCACGCGGCCCGACGGCAGGCGCAGGGCCCGGACGGCCCCGCCGTGCCCGGCCACGACCGGTGCGGAGAAGCCCGGCAGGTCGGCCAGGGGCACCTCGGCGAGGACGTCGCCGAGGTCAGTGGCCGCGGTCGACCAACCCGAGCCGAGGACCACGGCGACGTCGAGGTGTTCCACCCCCAACCGTGAGGTGAGGGCGACGGCGGCCTCGCGGGCCAGGGCGTGGGGGTCGGCGTGCATCACGGGCCGCAGCATAGTGGTTGACAACGGCCTCGACGCTTCGACCCCCGCGGGGGCCTCATGGAACAATGCGGGGTGTGACGGACGTGGTGATCATCGGTGGTGGGCCCGGCGGCTACGAGGCGGCCCTGGTGGGGCAGCAGTTGGGCGGGACGGTGACGATCGTCGAGCGCCGCGGGCTGGGCGGCTCGGCTGTGCTGACCGACGTCGTCCCGTCCAAGACCCTCATCGCCACGGCCGAGGTGATGAACAAGATCCACCGGGCGTCCTCCCTCGGCCTCGAGCCCCGCGACCCCTCCGTGCACTCCCTCGCCGCGACCGTGCGGGTCAACCTCGAGACCGTGAACGAACGGGTGGTGAACCTCGCCCGCCAGCAGTCGGTCGACATCCGCGACCGCTTGCTGGCCGATGGCATCCGCATCATCCAGGGCACCGGACGCCTCGACGGCACCGAGGCCGTCATCGCGACCACGCCGGACGGCACCACCGAGCGGCTGCGGGCCGACATCACTCTCGTCGCGACCGGCGCCCGCCCGCGCGAATTGCCCGATGCGAAGCCGGACGGCGTCCGCATCCTCAACTGGACGCAGATGTACAACCTCACCGAACTGCCTGAGCGGCTCATCGTGGTCGGGTCCGGCGTCACGGGGGCCGAGTTCGCCGGGGCCTACCGCAACCTCGGCGTCGACGTGGTCCTTGTCTCCAGCCGCCACCAGGTGCTGCCGAGCGCGGACGCCGACGCCGGCCGGGTCATCCAGGGCGTCTTCGAGGGGTCCGGGATGACGATCATGTCCAACGCCCGCGCCGTCGCGGCGCGCGTCGAGGGCGACGGCGTGGTCGTGACCCTGGCCGACGGGCGGGAGGTCCGCGGCAGCCATGTCCTCATGGCCGTGGGCGCCATCCCGAACACGGAGGACCTCGGCCTGGCCGAGGCCGGGGTCGCGACCACGGCGTCCGGTCAGGTCATCGTCGACCGCGTCTCCCGGACGTCCGCGCGGGGCGTGTACGCCGCGGGCGACTGCACGGGGGTGTTCAACCTCGCCTCGGTGGCCGCCATGCAGGGACGCATCGCGATGTGGCACTCGCTCGGCGACGCCGTCTCCCCGCTGGACCTGTCGACGGTGTCGGCCAACGTGTTCACCTCGCCGGAGATCGCCACCGTGGGCGTGAGCCAGGGAGAGATCGACTCGGGGATCGTCCGGGCCCGGGCGGTCGTGCTCCCGCTCGACTCCAATGCCCGCGCGAAGATGAAGGACCAGAGGGACGGCTTCGTCAAGGTCTTCTGCCTCCCGCTGACCGGCATCGTCATCGGGGGCGTCATCGTCTCCCAGCACGCCAGCGAGCTCGTCCACGTGTTGGCGCTGGCCGTCCGCTCGAAGCTGACGGTGGACGAGCTGGCCCAGGCGTTCACCGTGTACCCCTCGTTGTCGGGGTCGGTCGCCGAGGCCGCCCGCCGCCTGCACGGCCACGCCGGTGACGAGCACCTCAGCTACTGAGGTGGGAGCAGGAGGTACACCCGTGGACGCAATCGGTGGCAACTCAGGGTTGGATCACAGGTCGGCGGGGCGAATTCGGGCAAACGAGCGGCTAGCGTAGTCCAACGTGACGCAGAACATCCCGCTTGCCGTCGGCCTCGTCCTCATCGGCTCGTTCTGCTTCGCGCTGTCCGCACACCTGCAGCACGGCGCGGTCGACGCCCACCTGGGTGGCAACGCCCAGAAGGACCAGATGAGCTTCCGCTCGTTCCTGGTGGCCATCCGCAACCCCCGCTGGATACTGGGCCTGGTGCTGCTGGGCGTGTCGGCTGTGTTCCAGATCCTGGCGCTCACGATGGCGCCGTTGTCGGTCGTCCAGCCGCTCGGCCTGCTGGCATTCCCCTGGTCGGTCCTGCTGGCCGCGCACGCGACGCGCACGTGGGTCCCGCCGCGCATCCAGCTCGCCGTCGCCGTGACGGTGGCCGCCACGCTGGCGTTCACCGTCGTGACGGGCCTCCATGCGACGGCGTCGTCCGACCTGGTGATCCGCCGGGTCATCATCGGCGCACTCGTGGTGTACGGGGTCGTCGCGCTCTTCGCGTCGCTGGGGGCACGGGGGCCGTCCGAGTGGCGGTCCCTGTTCTGGTCGTCCGGCGGGGCCCTCTTCTACGGCCTCGAGGCGTCCCTGGTGAAGTCGATCATCGAGTACGTCCGCACGCACTCCTGGCCCTACTCAGTCGCCATCTACGGCATCGCGGTCGCCCTGGTCGTGGGTGCGGTCGCCGCCGGATGGCTCATCCAGCAGGGGTACGCGACCGGGCCCGCAGAGGTCGTCGTCGGCTCGATGACGGTCACCAGCCCCGTGGTGGCCGTGGCCTTCGGCATGCTCGTCCTGGGCGAGGGGGCGGGCATCACCTTCGCAGCTGCCGCCCTCATGATGCTCCTCGGCGTCATCGCCGTGGCTGGGGTGGTCGCGCTCGCGCGCTTCCACCCCACCTACCAGAACGGTGCCGGCGACCTGGGGTCGACGGCGCCCGATCAGTTGAACCGGTAGAGCTTCTGGGCGGTGCGGTACAGGGCTACGGACAGCTTCCGGCCCAGGGGTCCGGGTAGGTTCGCACCGAGTACCAGGGGAAGGCGCAGCCCCAGCCGGGTCTTCAGGGCGGGGTCGACCGAGTCGATGTGCTCCCACATCTCGCGGCGCATGCGCAGGCCGTTCTCCGTGCCCTCGAGCAGCGCGAACATGCTGGACGCCGTCACGATGAGGCCCAGGTACTGCTCCATGTAGCCGGCCAGGCGGCGGTTGCCGGCGCCCTCGGGGAGCTTGTGGGCCTCAACCATGATGCGGGTGATGCGCATCTGCTGGTCCAGGCGCTTGATCTGCACGCTCTCGTTCACGGACTGGTCCTCGCGTCCGATGAAGTACCGGTAGAGGTTCACCGGGAGGTAGAACAGCGTCTGGACGCTCGGCAGCGGCTGGTAGACGAAGATGTTGTCGACGTAGAACGTGTGCTCGGGCAGGTCCACACCGGAGTCGCGCAGCACCTGGGTGCGATAGATCGCGGAGTGCATGAGGATGTTCTGGCCGGGGCCCGAGAAGCCGACCTCGTTCCAGGTGAAGATCCGGTTCTGCGGCAGCATTCCCCGGTACCGGATGACCTTCTGCGTCCCCGAGATCGTGTGCTCGTAGACGTAGTTGGCGACGACCAGGTCGACGGGGGAGCCGGACGCGATGAAGTGGCGCAGCTTGGACAGCGTGAGGTTCAGGGCGACGTGGTCGAGCCAGTCGTCGGAGTCGACGACCTTGAAGTAGACGCCGGTCGCCGCCCGCAGGCCCGCCATGACGGCCCCGCCGTGCCCCTTGTTCTCCTGGTGGATCACCTTGATCATGTCGGGGTACCGCTCGACCCAGGCGTCGGCCTTCTCGGCGGTGTCGTCCTTGGTCGAGCCGTCGTTGACGATGATGATCTCGATGTTGCCCTTGCCACGCAGGATCGAGTCGATGCAGTGATCCATGTACTCGGCCGAGTTGTAACAGGGAATGACGAAGGTGATTTCCTTCTGCTTGTGGTACGGGTGCTCGGCGGTCACGTGATCCTCTTCGTCGGTGCGGTTTCCTTCCACGACAGGCTATCGGTCGACGCCCAGGATCGCCTCCTCGGGCGGGCGGACGGTGTTGCCGCGATGTCAGCCGTTCGTCGACGTCAGTCGGCGTCGACGATCTCGCACAGGGTGTCGCCCGAGGCGACGGTCTGGCCCGCCTCGACCTGCAGGCCCTTGATCACGCCGGCGCGGTGGGCGTTGAGCGGCTGCTCCATCTTCATGGCCTCCAGGACCACGACGAGGTCGCCCTCGGCGACGACGTCGCCCTCGGCCACGGCGACCTTCACGATGGTGCCCTGCATCGGCGAGGCGACCGCGTTCGTGGAGGGGGCCGAGGCCTTGGCGCCGCCACGATCGCGGCGGGTCGGCTTCTTGGCCTTCGCGGAGGGTGCGGACGCCGTGCCGAGTGTGGCGGGGAGCTTCACCTCGAGGCGCTTGCCGTTGACCTCGACGACCACGCTGGTCGTCTCGCGCTCATCGGCCTGGCCCAGCGGCCCGGTGTAGGCGGGGATCGTGTTGTCGAACTCGGTCTCGATCCAGCGGGTGTGGACGCCGAAGTGGCCGTCGGCCGCGACGTAGGCCGGGTCCTCCAGGACGACCCGGTGGAAGGGGATGACCGTGGGCATGCCCTCCAGGACCGTCTCGGACAGGGCGCGACGGGAGCGCTCGATCGCGTGCTCCCGGTTGGCGCCCGTGACGATGATCTTGGCGACCAACGAGTCGAACGACCCCGGGACGGACATTCCGGCGTTGTAGCCGTGGTCGACCCGGACGCCGGGGCCCGTGGGAGGCTGCCAGGCCGTCAACGTGCCCGGGGCGGGCATGAAGTTGCGGCCGGCGTCCTCGGCGTTGATGCGGAACTCGATGGAGTGGCCACGCACCTCGGGATCGTCGTAGCCCAGCTCCTCGCCGTCGGCGATGCGGAACATCTCGCGGACGAGGTCGATGCCGGTGACCTCCTCGGACACGGGGTGCTCGACCTGCAGGCGCGTGTTCACCTCGAGGAAGGAGATGCGGCCGTCCTGGGCCACCAGGAACTCGCAGGTGCCGGCGCCGACGTAGCCGGCCTCCTTCAGGATGGCCTTGGACGAGGAGTACAGCGTCTCGAGCTGCTCGTCGGTCAGGAACGGCGCGGGCGCCTCCTCGACCAGCTTCTGGTGGCGGCGCTGGAGCGAGCAGTCGCGGGTCGACACGACGACGACGTTGCCGTGGGAGTCGGCCAGGCACTGGGTCTCGACGTGGCGGGGCTTGTCGAGGTATTGCTCGACGAAGCACTCGCCCCGGCCGAAGGCGGTGACGGCCTCGCGGGTGGCCGACTCGAAGAGTTCGGCGACCTCGTCCAGCTGGCGGGCGACCTTGAGGCCGCGACCGCCGCCCCCGTAGGCCGCCTTGATGGCGATGGGCAGGCCGTACTCCTGGGCGAAGGCGACGACCTCGTCCGCCCCGGCCACCGGGTCGGGCGTTCCGTGCACGAGCGGGGCGCCGACCTTGTTGGCGATGTGGCGGGCCTTGACCTTGTCACCCAGGGCGTCGATCGCGGCCGGAGGAGGACCGATCCAGATGAGCCCGGCGTCGATGACGGCCTGGGCGAACTGGGCGTTCTCGGCGAGGAAGCCGTAGCCGGGGTGCACCGCGTTGGCGCCGGAGCGCTCCGCGAGGCTGAGGATCTTCGCCACGTCGAGGTAGGTCTCGGCGGGGGTCATGCCGTTCAACGCGTAGGCTTCGTCGGCCAGCTTCACGAACAGGGAGTCGGCGTCGGGGTCGGCGTAGACGGCCACGCTCGGCAGGCCGGCGTCGCGGGCGGCGCGGATCACGCGGACCGCGATCTCACCCCGGTTGGCGACAAGAACCTTGGTGATAGGCACATTTCCTCCTTGAAAGTCCCGGTCTTCGGCCCAGGGCCGTGTCCATTCGGGAGTCTAGGACCAAAGGAGGACGGGTCCGTAATTCGGTGGTCCTTGCCGGGGAACCTCGCGGGCGATCGTCAGGAGAAGACGGCGACGGCGACCGGGATCACCCACAGGACTGCCAGGGCCTGCAGGACGCGGTCCGACAGGACGACGTCCTCCGGCTCACCCGCCGAGCCGGCGTCGATCACGTAGGCGTAGCGCATCAGGGCCAGCGTGAACGGGGCGATCGAGATGGCGTGCCACGGCAGCTGGAACGGGGTGACCTCTCGGGACTGCTCGAACGCCCACAGGCTGTACGACATGATCACGGCGGTGCACGCGAGGGTCCATGCGAAGCGCAGGTAGGAGTCGGTGTACCGGGCCAACGAGGCGCGGGTGCCCGCCTCCGGGCCCAACTCGCGGATCTCCGAGTAGCGCTTGCCCGCGACCATGAACAGCGAACCGAACGCCGCGACCAACAGGAACCACTGCGAGAGTTCGATGTCCGACGCAACGCCGCCGGCCACCGCGCGCAGGATGAAGCCGGACGCGACCATGGCCAGGTCGATGATCGGCTGGTTCTTCAGGAAGAGCGAGTAGCCGACCTGCAGCAGCCAGTAGGTGGCCAACGTCACGCCGAGCAGGGGTGCCACCCAGAAGCCGAGCGCGAGGCTCGCCACGACGGTGACGGCGGCGAGCACGAGCGCCGTGGTGGGGGAGAGTTCTCCGGCCGCGATGGGACGGAACCGCTTCTTGGGGTGGGCGCGGTCGGCCTCGACGTCGCTGACGTCGTTGATGAGGTAGATGGACGCGCTGACCAGGCAGAACGCGATGAACGCCCACAGCGTGTTGAGCAGGATGTCGGGCTGCAGCAACGTTCCGGCAGCGACCGGTGCGGCGAGCACGAGGACGTTCTTCACCCACTGGCGGGGGCGCATCGCCCGGATCGCGGCGGGAAGGCGGTGGCGCGTGGTCGCGGATTCGAGCTCGGTCATGGCGGGGGACAGTCTAGCGAGGGTGCGCCGAACGAGGTCATTGCCCTTGGGCGGGCCCCGGGGGAGACTGGTGGTGCGACGGCGGTGCCGTCCGGGCGCCGCGGCAAGGGAGGTGCTCGTGATGTTCGCACGCACGATGGACGGAATCCTCGGTCCGGGAATGCTCGACGAGATCATCCGCTACGCGGATGAGGCCTTGCAGCACATGACCCCGATGGCAGGTTTCATCGGGATGTCCCTCATCGCCGACCGGGTGACCGACCGGTGCATCGCCACCACCGCGTGGCAATCCAAGCAGGACTGGCACGACGTCGCACACGACCTGATGCCGATCGCGGCCACGGCGGTCGACGTGGCCGGTGGGCGCATCGAGGACATGGCGTTCGAGAGCTGGGAGGTGGGCCTCATGGTCCGCCACCACCCCAGCGTCGCGGGCGCCTGCGCCCGCGCGACGTGGGCGGAGTTCGATCCGACCGACCTGGGGGGCGTCCTCGACCACTACCGGGAGGCGATCCGGTCGTTCGAGTCCGATGGCTTCTGCAGCGCGAGCCTGCTGCTGGACCCGACGACGGGTCGGATCTGCCTCACGGCCAACTACGACTCTAGGGAGGCGATGGCGGTTGCCCGCACTCGGGCCCGGGGGATCCACACCGACGTCGCGGAGACCTGGGGCGGACGCATCATCGACGTGGCGGCGTTCGAGGTGTGCAGGGCGCACCTCCGGTTGCCCGAGATGGTGTGACCTCGACGTAGTCTGGCGCCATGGTCAGCCTGTCCGAGGTGTTGCGGCTCGTGGGGCGCGGGTCGGGGGAGTCCGCGGGGTGGGTGGTCGTGGACGTCCACGGCAGCTACCCCGCGCTCGCGGTTGCGCCGGCCCAGGCGCTGCTCCAGCGCATCGAGTCCCTCGAGGGGCTCGTCGCGCGGCTCGAGCGCCTGGCCCGCGCGGAGTGGGTCACGGGGGTGCTGGTGCGGGTGGGTCCCCTGACCGCCGGGCTCGCGACCGCGCACGCGATCGGTCGCGCGCTCGGACGCCTCGCCGATGCCAAGCGTGTGGTCGGGTACCTGACGCAGGTCGACATGCGCACCCTGCTGGCGACCGCACGGCTCGGGGAGGTCGTCGCCCCCGAGTCGGCCGAGGTGTCGCTGCCCGGCTTCGCCGCCGAGCAGGTCTACGTCGGTGCCTTCCTCAGCCGGCACGGCATCACCTTCGAGAACCTGCGCATCCGCGAGTACAAGTCGGCGCTGACGCCGTTCTCGGACGAGCGCATGGACCAGCACAACCGCCACCAGCTCAGCGAATACCTCGCCTCGGTCGAGTCGACGTGGTTGGACGAGGTCGCGGACGGCCGTGGGCTCGGCATGGAGTTGGCCGCCGGTTGGTTCGACGCGGGTTTCTCCAGCGCGAAGCAGCTGTTCGACGCCGGGCTCATCACCCGGATCGCCTACGACGACGAACTGGTCACCACCATCGAGACCCCACTGGGACGCACCCTCGAGTTCCTCGGTGACGAGTTGGGCTCCCGTCGGGCCAACCGGGGACGAGACGGCGTCACCATCGTGCCCGTGATCGGTGGCATCGTGGCCGGGCGCAGTCGCCACACGCCGCCGCTGCCGTTCGGTTCCGGACCGATGGCCGGTGCCGACACCGTCGTGTCGGCGCTTCGCCGCGCGGAGCGGGACGAGCACACCTCGGCGATCGTCCTGTACGTGGACTCCGGCGGTGGTTCGGCGATGGCGTCCGACCTGATCGGGCGGGCGGTCGAGCGCGCGGCCAAGCCCGTCGTGGCCGTGATGGGGGAGGTGGCGGGCTCCGGCGGCTACTACGTGCTCGCCCAGGCCGAACACGTGGTGGCCAGCCCGTTCACGATCACCGGCAGCATCGGCGTCCTCGTGGGCAAGCCCGTGCTCGAGGGGTTCAACGAGCGGCACGGACTCAATCCCGAGGTCGTCGGGCGCGAGCGCGCGCTGTGGGCCAGCCCCAACAAGCGCTTCACCGTGGAAGAACGGGCCTGGGCCGAGAAGATGATGGACGAGGTCTACGGCCGGTTCGTCGACCGCGTCGCCGCTGGACGCGGGCTGACCGCCGCGCGCGTGGACGAGATCGGGCGCGGACGCATCTGGAGCGGCCGGGACGCCTTGGAGGTCGGGCTGGTGGACGAACTGGGTGACCTGGACGCCGGCGTCGCCGCTGCGCGGCGCCTGGCCCGTCTCGACTCGGACGCGCCGGTGCGGACAATTTCGCCGCGGTTCCAGCTCCCGGGAACCCCCACGCTGGGGAAGGACGCCGCCTCCACTCTCGCCGCCCTGTGGCCGTTCGGCCAGGAGCGGGTACTGACCTGGATGGACTCCTCCCTGACGATCCGCTGAGTCACGCCCCGGGTCGAGCACGGCCGTCGAGCACCGCCGACGGGGGAGTGCGGAAATTGTCGGAGGCTGCGTGTTGAATGAAACATGTGAGCGAATCGTTGGTGGTGGTGCCGTCCCGGGTGGTCCGGGGCGGTGGCGACGTGTTCGATCAGATCGCTGAGGTGGTGCACGGGCAGCGGGTGATGGCTGCCCGTCAACTGGCCTTGGTGGCGCGGGCCGCGGATGAGTACGAGGTGCTGGACGCCGACCTGATCGACGACGCGCCGCCGTTGGATGCGGCGTTGGTGCCCGCGAAGGGCCAGGAACGCTGGGTCCCAGGTGGTGCGGACGGCACGCCGCACGTGGGTGAGTTCCTCGCCGTGGAGCTGGCGGGCTTGCTGGGGGCGAGTGTCACCGCGGCGAAGGTCCGGATCAGTGAGGCGTTGAACTTGCGGCATCGGCATCCGCGGTTGTGGGAGGCGGTCCAGGGGCATCATGTGGAGGCGTGGCAGGCGTTGAAGGTCGTCGAGGCGTGTGTGGCCGCCGACCTGGGGCTGCACGCCTGCCACCAGGTGGATGGCTGGTTCGCCGACGCGATGGGCCTGTTGGGGTGGGTGCGGGCCCGCCGACTCTTGCAGGGCCTGATCGTGCGGGCGGATCCGGGGTTGGCCGCGTATCGGGCCGGGCAGCGCCGCACCCTGCGGGGCGTGTGGGCCTCGACGATCGTCGAGGGTCAGGTGTGCCTGGAGGCACGCTTGGACGGCTTGGACGGCGTCGCCCTGGAGGCGCAGGTGGCCCGGATCGCCGAGTTCCTGCTCGCCGACGGCGACCAGTCCGATCTGCAGCAGCGGCGGGCGAAGGCGTTGGCGATGCTGGCCGTCCCGCACTTGGCGGCCGCCTACCTCGAAGACCACGGCGTGCCCGTGGATGCCGAGGCCGGTGAAGCCCCGGTGCGGCGGGTGGACCCCGATCGCCTCCGCCCCCGGGCCACGCTCATCGTGCACGTGCACGCCGACGACGTGGCCCCACCCACCGCCGACAACACGACGCCGGACGCCGACGACACCACGCCGGACGCTGGGGCGTCCGCCGGCAGTGGCGTCGCCCGGATCGAGGGACACGGGCCGATCGACCTGGCCAGCCTCCGCCATGTGCTCGATGGTGCGCACGTGACCGTGCGGCCGGTCGTGGACCTGAATGCGCCGCCGGTGGTGGATGCCTACGAAGTGCCCGACCGACTGCGGGACCACGTGGTGGCCCGGAACCCGGTCGAGGCCTTCCCGTGGTCGGGACGCGCAGCCCGCGTCTGTCAGATGGACCACACCGAGGAGTACGACCACGACGACTGGGTCGACCGGCACCAAACCGAGGGCGGGAACTTGGGGCCGTTGGGCAGTACCGTGCACCGGGCGAAGACGCATGCGCTGTATGGGATGGTGCAGCTGGAGCCGGGCGTGTTCTGGTGGCAAACCCCCGCCGGGTTCGAATACCTCATCACCCCCAACGGCACCCACCCCCTCGGCCGAGCCTCCAGGGGCGACCCCCACCAGAACAGGACAGCGGGACGACGGGCACGGCCACGCCCGCCGATCAGGCTCCGTGAAGGCCCCCAACGACCACTCCCACCCCCGATCATCCCCGGACAGGAACACCTCGGACCCAACGACCCACCGCCCTACTGAGTGGTGGGGGTCTGGGGGAGGACGCGCCGACGTCCGGCGTCGTCTTGGACTAGCGGCCCGCCGGTTCAGCGCTGTCGACGTCGAATTGTGTCGCGTACAGCTCGGCGTAGAGGCCGCCGCGTTGCAGGAGCTCCTCGTGGCGGCCGCTCTGGACGACCCGCCCGTGGTCGAGCACCACGATGAGGTCGGCATTCCGGATCGTCGACAACCGGTGGGCGATGACCAGCGAAGTCCGGCCGGTCAGGACCTCGTCGAGCGCTCGCTGGACGGCGACCTCGGATTCGGAGTCGAGGTGCGCCGTCGCCTCGTCGAGGATGACGACGTCCGGCGCCTTGAGCAGCAGGCGGGCGATGGCGATGCGCTGCTTCTCACCGCCGGACAACCTGTGGCCGCGGTCACCGACGACCGTGTCGAGGCCCTCGGGCAGGTCATCGATGAGATCGGAGATCTGGGCGAGCCGGAGGACCCGGTGCAGGTCGGCGTCCGTGGCGTCGGGGCGGGCGTACAGCAGGTTCGCCCTGATGGTGTCGTGGAACAGGTGGGCGTCCTGCGTGACGGCTCCCACCCGCGAGCGCAGCGAGGCGAAGGTCGCGTCCCGCACGTCGACACCACCCAGGCGCACCGCTCCCGAAGTGGGGTCGTACAGCCGCACGACGAGCGAGCTCAGCGTGGTCTTGCCCGCCCCGGACGGACCCACCAGCGCGACGAGCTGCCCCGCCCGTGCCGTGAACGACACCCCGTGCAGCACGGGGTCCCCGGCCCTACGGTCGCCGGACGCCGTGGACTCCAGCGAAGCGAGCGAGACCTCGTCGGCGGAGGGATACCGGAACGACACGTCATCCACGACGATGTCGAGGGGCCCATCGGGCAGCGGGACGGCGCCCGGCCGTTCCCGCACCAGGGGTTCGAGGTCGAGCACCTCGAAGACCCGCTCGAACGAGATCAGCGCGGTCATGATGTCGACCCGCACGTTCGACAGCGCCGTCAGGGGGCCGTACAGCCGGGCGAGCAGCGCGGCCAGGGCCAGCAGGGTCCCGACGGAGAGCTGGCCGTCCACGGCCATGAGGCCGCCGAAGCCGTAGACCATGGCGCTCGCCAGCGCCGCTACGAGCGTCATGGCCGCCATGAAGAAGGACCGGTTCAACGCGATGCTGACGCCGATGTCCCGGACTTGCGTGGCGCGGTCGGCGTACTCCGCCTCCTCCCGCTCAGGCGTCCCGAACAGCTTCACCAAGAGGGCGCCGGCCACGTTGAAGCGCTCGGTCATCCGGGAGCCCATGTCGGCGTTCAGGGACATCTGCGTGCGGGCGAGGCTCGCGAGCCGCCGCCCCATGGCCTGGGCCGGGACCAGGAACAGGGGCACCAGCACCAGCGCCCCGAGGGTGAGCTGCCACGACAGGGCGAACATCGTCGCCACCACCAGCGTGACCGACACGAGGTTGCTCACCACGTTGGACAGCGCCGACGTGAACGCCTGTTGGGCCCCGATCACGTCGCTGTTGAGCCGCGACACCAGCGAGCCCGTCTGGGCGCGGGTGAAGAACGGGATGGGTTGCTGCAGCACGTGCCCGAACACCTCGCTGCGCAGGTCGAGGATCAGTCCCTCGCCGATGCGGGCCGAGAACCAGCGCTGCACCACCGTGAGGACCGCCTCGAGCAACGCGATGCCGGCCACCAGCAGCGCGAGCCGGACCACCAGGCCGCCGTCCTGCGGGATCACGCCCCGGTCGATGATCTCCCGGAGCAGCAGCGGCACGGCGACGACGAGCACGGCGTCCACCACCACGAGCGCCAGGAAGGCGGCGATCGACCCGCGGTAGCGGCCCGCGTAGGACAGGACCCGTCGGTACGTTCCCGGCGCGAGCTTCTGCTCCGCGACGGAGGAATCCCGCGACAGGGAGTGCATCATCATCCATGGCGACACGGTCATGGCGGGCCTCCTTCGTTCCCCCCATCAAACCCGCTGCGGCTGACATTGATTCCCGGCGTGCGTTCGGCTGGCTACATGCCCCGTCGGTAGCGGCCGCCGACGGCGAACAGCGCGTCGCTGATCTGGCCGAGCGAGCAGTGGCGCACGGCGTCCATGAGCGCGTCGAAGACGTTGCCACCCGAGGTGGCGGCGTCCTGCAGCGCCCGCAAGGCCTCGGGCGCCTCGGCGGCGTGCCGGGCGTGGAAGTCGCGCAGGCGCGCCAACTGGGACGTCTTCTCCTCCTGGGTCGCCCGCGCCAGCGGGATGGGCGGGGGCTCGTCGGTGTGCTCGGCCAGGAACGTGTTGACGCCGATCAGCGGGATCGACCCGTCGTGGGTGCCCTGCTCCCACTCCAGCGACTCCTCCTGGATGCGCCCCCGCTGGTAGCCGGTCTCCATGGCACCCCGGACGCCGCCCCGGTCCGCCAGCCGCTCGAACTCCGCGAGGACGGCCTCCTCGACCAGGTCGGTGAGTTCCTCGACCAGGTGCGACCCCTGCAGCGGGTTGTCGAACGCAGCCAGGCCCCACTCGGAGTTGATGATGAGTTGGATCGCCAGAGCCCGTCGCACCGACTCCGGCGTGGGCGTCGTCACGGCCTCGTCGTAGGCGTTCGTGTGGAGGCTGTTCGCGTTGTCGTACACGGCGCACAGAGCCTGGAGCGTCGTGCGGATGTCGTTGAACGCCATTTCCTGGGCGTGCAGGGACCGCCCCGACGTCTGGATGTGGTACTTCAGCTTCTGCGCCCGCTCGCCCGCCCCGTAGAGGTCGCGCATCGCGATGGCCCAGATGCGGCGCGCGACGCGCCCGATGACGGTGTACTCCGCGTCCATCCCGTTGGAGAAGAAGAACGACAGGTGCGGGGCCACCTGGTCGGCGGTCAGGCCGCGGGCCCGGTACGCCTCCACATACGTCAGCCCGTTGGCCAGGGTGAACGCGAGTTGGGTGATGGGATTCGCCCCGGCCTCGGCGATGTGGTAGCCGCTCACCGACGCCGAGTAGAAGTGGCGGACGCCGTTGCGCACGAACCACTCCTCGACGTCCGCCATCACCCGCAGCGAGAAGTCGACGGAGAAGATGCACGTGTTCTGGGCCTGGTCCTCCTTGAGGATGTCGGCCTGCACGGTGCCCCGCACCCGCGACCAGGTGTCGGCGGCGACCGCTGACGCCTCCTCCTCGGACGGGGGGCGCCCGTGCTCGGCCTCGAACGCGGCGACCTGCTGCTCGAGCGCGACGGTGAGGAACATCGCCAGGATCGTCGGCGCCGGACCGTTGATCGTCATCGACACCGAGGTGGTGGGCGCGCACAGGTCGAAGCCGGCGAACAGGTCACGCATGTCGTCCAGGGTCGCGATCGAGACACCCGAGGTGCCGACCTTGCCGAGGATGTCCGGACGCTCGGCCGGATCGCGACCGTACAGGGTCACGGAGTCGAAGGCCGTCGAGAGGCGGGTGGTGGGCTGGCCATCGGCGAGCAGGTGGAACCGCCGGTTCGTCCGGGCCGGGTCGCCCTCGCCCGCGAACATGCGGGTCGGCCGCTCACCCCCGCCGCGCGAGGCGAACACCCCGGCCGTGAACGGGAACGACCCCGGGGCGTTCCCGGTGCGCAGGTACCGGAGCAGGTCGGCCTCGTCGGCGACGCGCGGGCGGGCCACGCGGGGGAGGGACAGCCCCGACAGGGTCTCGACAGGCTCGGCCGGATCGCGTTCGTGCCAGGCCGTCAGGGCGGCGCGGGCGTCCAGGTCCACGGCGGCGTCCAGCTGGTCGACCAGGTCCGCCAGGGCGGGGACAGGCGTCTCCAGGCGGCCAAGGGTGGCCCGGGCCTGGTCGGCCGCGCGGACGGCGTCCGAGAGCCGGTCGGTCTCGGCGTGGTAGGCCCGGACGGCCTCCGCGACCTCGGCGAGGTGCCGTTCTCGGCCCGGCGGCAGCAGCGGGGGACGCGGCGGGAGCCCGGGGTCGCCGGTGGGCTCGGGGAGCGCTACGCCATGGGGCTCGAGCAGGGAGCGCAGGTGGGCGTACAGCGCGGTGACCCCGGCGTCGTCGAAGGACGCGGCCGAGGTGAGGAACACCGGCATGTCCTGCCAGCGCGTCCCGAAGGCCTCGCGGTTCCGGACCAGCTGGCGGGCGACGTCGCGACGGGCGTCCTCGGCGCCACGGTGCTCGGCCTTGTTGATGGCGACGACGTCGGCGACGTCGAGCAGGGCGGTCTTCTCCAGTTGGGTGGCTGCGCCGTACTCGGGGGTCATGACGCACAGCGTCACGTCCGCGTGCGGCGCGACGGTGGCGTCACCCTGCCCCACGCCGGGCGTCTCCAGGATGACCAGGTCGTACCCGGCCGCTCCGAACGCCATGATGGCCTCGTCCAGTCCGTCCGGCAGGGTGCGGTCGCCGTGCCGGACGGCCAGCGACCGGAAGAAGACGTGGTCGTCGAGGGCGTTCATGCGGATCCGGTCACCGAGGAGGGCGCCGCTGCCGCGCACCCGGCTCGGGTCCACGGCGAGGACGCCGACGCGCAGTCCTGCGCGTGGGCCCTCCCCGAAGTGCCGCAAGCGCAGCAGGAGCTCGTCGACCAGCGACGACTTGCCCGAGCCCCCCGCGCCCGTGACGGCCAGCACGGGCGGACGGCGCTGCCCCAGGTCGACACCGGCGACCCGGCCCGCCTGGCACAGCGTGATCGTCCGGGCCAATGCCCGGGGATCGCCGCCGTGGAGGCGTTCGGCGAGGTCGGCGGGGACCTCCGGCTCGACGTCGCACTCGCGCACGAGCTCGTTGACCATCCCGGGGAGTCCCAGGCGTTGGCCGTCCTCGGGGGTGAAGATGCGGACGCCGTGGCGTCCGAGTTCGGCGACCTCGCTGGGCACGATCACGCCACCACCGCCGCCGTACACGCGGACGTGCCCCGCGCCGGCGTCGCGCAGCGCGTCGACGAGGTAGGTGAAGTACTCCAGGTGGCCGCCCTGGTAGGAGGAGACGGCGACGCCCTGGACATCCTCTTGGAGCGCGGCCGCGACGACGTCCTCGACGCTGCGGTCGTGGCCGAGGTGGATCACCTCGCACCCCTGGGCCTGCAGGATCCGCCTGATGATGTTGATCGCCGCGTCGTGGCCGTCGAAGAGCGCGGCAGCCGTCACGAGCCGCACCGGGTGGGACGGCACGTGCAACCCGGACGCCGTGGGGCGCCCCTTCGAGCCCTCGGACATGCGGCGATGCTAGATCAGTGCCGCCCGGGATGCCAGAGGTCGGGCCACGCGACGCCGGCCCCGGCGAGCATGTGCCGGAGCAGGGGCAGGCTGAGCCCGATGACGTTGTGGTGGTCGCCCTCCAAGCGCTCGATGAACGCGCCCCCGTACCCGTCGATCGTGAAGGACCCCGCACAGTGGTGGGGTTCGCCGGTGGCGATGTAGGCCTCGACCTCGGCGTCCGTCACGTTCGCGAAGGTGACGGACGTGCTCGCCGCGCGGGTGTCGCGGTGCACCTCCTTGTCGCGGACGACGATCAGGTGGTGGCCGGTCACGAGGTCGCCCGTGCGGCCTCGCATCGCACGCCATCGCGCCCGGACGACGTCGTCGGTGTAGGGCTTGCCGAACAACTCCCCGTCGAGGGCCAGCACGGAGTCGCAGCCGATGATGGCGCGGTCCGCGTCGGTGCCGAGTTCGGCGAGCACGGCCTCCGCCTTCAGGCGTGCGAGGGCGGACGCCACCTCCGCGGCGTCCACGCCATCGACCTGGGACTCGTCCACCCCGGAGACGTGGACGACCGGGTCGACGCCGGCGGCCCGCAGTGTCTGCAGGCGCGCCGGCGATGCCGAGGCCAAGATGAGCCGCACGGTCAGCGGCGTCCGCCCAGCAGGATGTCCTGCAACAACCCGCCCAGGAGGTCACCCGCGCCACCGGCGGGCGCCTGGCGCTGTTGCGGCGCGGGGGCCGCCGGGGCGCCCGGATCCATGCGGAGGTCGGTGTCCCCCGTGCCGGGGGTCGGCACCTGGAAGCCACGATCGGTGGACGCCGGGGCCTGAGGTGCGGGCGCCTGCTGCTGAGGAACCTGCTGCTGGGGAACCTGCTGGCCCGCACCGCCGCCGAGGAGGTCGCCCAGGATGTCGCCGAGGCCCCCACCACCGGACTGCTGTTGGCCTTGGGAGGTGCCGCCTCCGCCCATGCGCTCCTGCAGCTTGCGGGCGAGGTAGCCCATGACGATCGGGGCGAGGAGGGGGAGGAGCCGCTGCAGCAGGCCGCCCGCGGCTCCACCGCCGAACGCCTGGACGTCCTGACCCGAGAACACGTGGTTGACGATCTTCTCGCCGTCGCCGGCGTCGATGTCGTTGATGTCGACGGCGTCGCCGTAGGCCCGGCTCTCGACGTGGTCACCCAGGGCCGCGCGGGAAAGGTCGACCGCTCGTTGCGGGTCCGCGGCGTTGCCCCCCATGGAACCGACCAACTGGGTCAGTGCTTGGTCGAGGGCTTGCTCGGCGGTCTGTTCGTCGGTCCCGAGGAACTGTGCGATCTGGGCGACGTCGAGGGTGGACTTGATGTCGTCTACAGCAGCCATGGCCTTGCTCCTTCGCTTGGTGGCGGACGCGTCGAGCCTAGCGACCGCCACCCAGCGTGCACCACCGCGTCAGCGGCGGGCCGTGCTCCGCCAGGCGCCGTGCCCTTGGAGGACGGGGTGCCGCACGAGGTGCCAGTAGGAGCGCCAGCCGCCGGCGATGGCCGAGTCCACCGGCGCGTGCGGGCGTCCACGTCCCCGACGGATGACGGCGAGGACGGCCGTCAACGCCGCCAACTCCTCAGCCGTCGGGTTGCCGGACTCGACCGTGAACGCGGGGGCCACGTCCAGGCCCTGCTCCTCGCCGGTCACAGCGGGATGTTCCCGTGCTTCTTGGGCGGCAACGTCTCCCGCTTGGTGCGCAGGAGCCGCATGACCCGGATGATCGTCGAACGCGTGCTGTGCGGGTAGATGACCTGGTCGATGTAGCCCCGCTCGGCGGCGACGTACGGGTTCGCGAGCTCGTCGTTGTACTCCTGGACGAGTTCCTTGCGCCGGGCCACCGGATCCTCGGCCGCCGCGAGCTCCTTCTTGTAGAGGATCTCGACCGCGCCCTCGGCGCCCATGACGGCGATCTGGGCGGTCGGCCACGCCAGGTTCACGTCGGCACCGAGGTGCTTGGAGCCCATGACGTCGTACGCGCCGCCGTACGCCTTGCGGGTGATGACGGTCACCAGCGGCACGGTGGCCTCGGCGTACGCGTAGATCAACTTGGCGCCGCGGCGGATGATGCCGTTGTGCTCCTGGTCGACGCCCGGCAGGAAGCCCGGCACGTCCACGAAGGTCAGCACCGGGATGTTGAAGCAGTCACAGGTCCGCACGAAGCGGGCGGCCTTCTCCGACGCGTTGATGTCCAGGCAGCCCGCGAACACCATCGGCTGGTTCGCGACGATGCCGACGACCCGCCCCTCGATGCGGCCGAACCCGACCACGATGTTGCCCGCGAAGAGGGCCTGGACCTCCAGGAACTCGTCGTCGTCCAGCACGTTCTTGATGACCTCGCGGATGTCGTACGGCTGGTTCGGGGAGTCCGGGATCAGCGTGTCGAGGTCGCGGTCGTGGTCGGTGATGGTCAGGTCGACCTCGGTCTCGTCGTAGACCGGGGCGTCCTCCAGGTTGTTCTGCGGCAGGTAGCTGATCAGCTCGCGGACGTACTCGATGGCGTCGTTGTCGTCGGCGGCCAGGTAGTGGGCGTTGCCCGACTTCGTGTTGTGGGTGCGGCCACCACCGAGTTCCTCGAGGGTGACGTCCTCGCCGGTGACGGTCTTGATGACCGCCGGGCCGGTGATGAACATCTGCGAGGTCTGGTCGACCATGACCGTGAAGTCGGTGAGGGCCGGCGAGTAGACGTGGCCACCGGCCGCGGCGCCCATGATGAGCGAGATCTGCGGGATCACGCCCGAGGCCAAGGTGTTGCGGCGGAAGATCTCCCCGTACAGGCCGAGGGAGACCACGCCCTCCTGGATGCGGGCGCCACCACCCTCGTTGATGCCGATGAGCGGGCAACCGGTCTTGATGGCGAAGTCGATGATCTTGACGATCTTCTCGCCGTAGACCTGACCCAGGGCACCGCCGAAGAGCGCGACGTCCTGGCTGAACACGCAGACCGGACGGCCATGGATGGCGCCGACGCCGGTGATGACGCCGTCGGTGTAGGGACGCTTGGCCTGCATGCCGAACGCCGTTGAGCGGTGGCGGGCGAACTCGTCGAACTCCGCGAAGGTGCCCTCGTCCAGCAGCGCGGCGATGCGCTCGCGGGCCGTGAGCTTGCCCTTGGCGTGCTGCTTCTCAACAGCAGCCGGGGAAGCAGCGTTCTCAGCAGCGAGAATCCGTTCCCCGAGATCGGCGATCTTACCCTTCGTCGTGTGGATGTCGATCTCCATGCGCTGACCATAATGCCTCCACCCGGTCTGGTCCCAAGCCCGCGTGCCCGCTGCTGGATAGGGTGGGGCGGGTGAGCGTGTTCCTTGATGCCCAAGCACTCTCGATCGCGGTCGCCGGGGGGTTGTGGCAGCACCTCGAGGTGGTGTCCACCACCGGGTCCACCAACGCGGACCTCGCCCGCGCCGCGGCGGAGGGAGCCCCGCCGGGGCGCGTCCTCGCCTCGGGCCACCAGAGCTCCGGCCGCGGACGCCTCGCCCGTCGCTGGGAGGCACCCCCGGACACGTCCCTCGCCTGCTCCGTGCTCGTCGCGCCACGGCGTCCCGTGCCCGAGTGGGGCTGGCTGCCGCTGTTGGTGGGCCTGGCCGTGGCGGACGGCGTCCGGGCCGCGACCGGGTTGGACGCCCGCCTCAAGTGGCCCAACGACGTGTTGGTCGGCGGGCGCAAGCTGTGCGGCATCCTGTGCGAGTCGGTCGGGGACGCGGAGGCCCCCCGTGCCGTCCTCGGCCTCGGCATCAACGTCGACCTCCGTGAGGACCAACTGCCGGTGCCGACGGCCACGTCCACCCGCCTGGCCGGTTCGGACATCGGAGCGACCGCGATCCTCGCTGCGGTGCTGCAGTCGCTCGAGACCTGGTTCACCGCCTGGGACGGTGGCCAGGACGTGTCAGACGCCTACCGCCGCCGCTGCGACACGATCGGCCGTGAGGTGGTCGTCCACCTGGGGGGTCAGGACGTCACCGGTGTCGCGACGGGGGTCGACGCAGGAGGAGGACTGGTCGTCCGCTCCGGGACGGGCGAGCGCACCTTCGTGGCGGGCGACGTCGAGCACCTGCGGCCGGCCGGGCCCGCCTGATCCGGCCCGGGGCTTGGGCGGCCAGGTCTACGCGGTGGGGCTCGGGGGGAGGTCGAAGGTGCCGTACCGCTCCACGCGGTGCCAGCGGAGCCGCGTGCCGGCCACTGCGGTGGCCAGGGACTGGATGACCACGAGGTAGAGCAGTTGCCGGTAGCAGAACTGGGTGAGGGGAAGCGCCCACAACGGGCGGCGTGACTCCCTGTCGGCGCCGAAGGCGTACGTCGCCACCACCAGGTCCAGCGCCTGGAACCCGAGCCAGACACCCAGGATCCGGACGGGGTCCAGCACGAGCAGCCCGTAGAGCGCGAAGAGGTCGACGGCGGGCGCGAGCAACGGCATGAGCACCTGGAACACGGTCATGTACGCCAGGGCGCGCCGGGTGTAACGCCCCCCGGCGCCGGGGTCGTGCACGCCGGAGCGGTGCTTCCACATCGATTGGAGGGTGCCGTAGCACCATCTGTAGCGCTGGCGCCAGAGGGCCCGCAGGGTGGCGGGTGCCTCGGTCCAGGCGAGGGCGTCGTCCGCGTACACGACGCGCCACCCGGCCCGCCCGAGTGCCATGGTGAGGTCGGTGTCCTCGGCCAGCGTGTCTCCGCTGACGCCGCCGACGCCGCGCAGCGCAGCCGTGCGGAACCCTCCCACCGCGCCCGGCACGGTCGGCATGCAGCCGGCGAGATCGTACCAACGTCGGTCCATGTTGAACCCGATGACGTACTCGATGTGCTGCCAGCGTCCGAGGAAGCCGCCCCGGTTGGCCACCTTGGCGTTGCCTGACACGGCCCCCACGAGCGGGTCGGCGAAGGGCCGGACGAGGCGGGCCACGGTGTCGGGTTCGAGGACCGTGTCGCCGTCCACCATGACGACGAGCTCGGTCCGGGTGGCGGCCAGGCCGGAGTTGAGCGCCGCAGGCTTGCCCGCGTTGGCCTGCCGGAGGAGCCGGACACCGGCAAGGGCGAGTCGCTCGACGATGGCCGCCGTGTCGTCGGTGGAGCCGTCGTCGACCACGATGACCTCCACCGGCGGCGAGGACGCGGCGATGGACCGCACGGCCGCCTCGATCCCGGCGGCCTCGTTGTAGGCCGGCACGATGACGGTGACCGGGCCGGTCGGGGGCGCCGACGGACGTGTGGCGGTGACGCGGCGGTGCCGGCCGGCCGCGACCAGCAGCACGACCGCACGGGTGACGGCGAGTCCACCGGCCGCCACCATCCCGATCCAGACGAGGGAGACGAGCGTCGAGCTCGCCCAGAGGCCCCACACCAGGACGCCCCCGACCGCCAGGCTCAACGCCGGTGCGGGGGACGAGGCCCTCGCGAGCCCCAGCGCGCCACTCGCGGTGCCCACCGTGAACCCGCGCGCCTGCAGCAGGGGGATCAACCGGTCCAACGCCTCGATCGTGACCGTGCGGTCACCGCCCCCGTCGTGGAACAAGAACACCTGGCCCGCGTCGTCGGTGGGGGTGAGGCCCGCCACCACGGCGTCCGGATCGGTGGCCTCCCAGTCGCGCGAGTCGCGCGTGGTGAGCACCGTCAGGTAACCGGATTCAGCGGTCAGCCGGATGGTCGACCACGCCGCGTCGTCGATGGCCCGGTTCGTGGAGGAGTACGGCGGTCGGAACAGGGCGGGCGAGGTGCCGGTCGCCCCCTCGATCATCAGTTGGGTGGCGCGGGTCTCGAGGCGCACGCGCCACGGCGGGGCCACGCCGAGGTTGGGGTGGGTGAACGAGTGGACGCCGATCTCGTGGCCCCGTCGCGCGACCTGCCCCAACAGCGCGGGGTTCCGCACGACCTGGTCGCCGAGCACGAAGAAAGTACCGCGCACCCCGTGCCGCTCCAGGACGTCCATCACCTGGGTCGTCCACGTCGGGTCGGGGCCGTCGTCGAAGGTCAGGGCGATGGTCCGCTCGCGCGGTGTGAGCAGGGTCGGGCGTCCGTCCGCCAGCCCGATCCCCGGCCCACCGTCGAGCACTGCTCGGGGTGGCTGGCTCGCCGTCCCAGCGGGCAGGGGCCGGTACAGCTCGCGGTCCATCAGCGCGACGGGCAGGTGCATCACCAGGCCGATCGCCAGGACGGAGAGGGCGACGGCAAGGAGGATCCAGTGGACGCCGAGGTCCTCGCGACGGGTGCTGCTCATCTTGACGGCACCGGTCGGCGGGTCTGGCCGGGAGGCACGCTCGGCGCCGACCCGCGGCTCCGCGTGGGCGACGGCGCGGCCGCGGTGGGGCCGGGTGCCGCCGCGCTGGGCGCGGGCGCCGGCGCGGCGGGGGAGGGTGCCGGCGCCGCGGCGGTCGGTGCGGGCGCGGGCGTCCCCCCTCGCGGCGGGAGCGCCGTCGTTCCGGTTCTCGGCCTGGCCGTTGCGGCGGGCAGGGCCAGGCCGGACGTCCCCGTCAGCGGCGACGTGTGGGGCCGCGGCGTGGTCGCGGGGGCGCTGGACGCGGTGCCCACCACGGCGGTCGCTGGGACCTCGATGGGCGGCGCGATCCAGCGACCCGGGGCCCCCAGGGAGCCGAGCAGGGCGAGGGCCACCGTGCCCACGAACGCCGCCAGCACCACGGCAGCGGTCCAGGTCGCCCCGCGCAGGTGCACCAGGCGTCGTCCGGACTCGTCCACGAACACGGCACGCGCCCGGGCTCGACGAGGGAGTCGACTCGTGCGCACGGCTCAGCCCAGGAAGGAGTCGAGCAGGTCGTTGAACCGTTGCGGGGCATCGACGTTGGGTTGCGCGCCGGCTCCCTCGATGACCTCGAGCCGCGCCCCGGCGATGCCGGCCGCCAGGTCACGGGCGGCGGCCAGGCCCGGCCGGTCGGCCGAGCCCGCGATCACGAGTGTCTTGGCGCGGACCTCCCGCAGGTGGGAGCGATAGTCGATCTGGGCCGCCTCGTCCAGGGCCTGGAGGAACCTCTTCTTCTGGATCCCGAGCGCGGCGAGCTTCTTCTCCGGAACCAGGGAGAAGGCGAGGCGTTGCATGCGCGCGACAGACCTCGGCGGGTTCACCTGGCCGGCGGCGAGGACCAAGTGCGAGACGCTCTCGGGAGCTCGGATGGCGGCGTCGAGCGCCACCACCGCCCCCAAGGAGACACCGACCAGGGACATCTGGTCGACACCGTGCTGGTTGAGCAGGGCGAGCACGTCGTCGGCCGCTCCCTGCACCGAGAACTGCTCGGGGCGGCCCGGGCGCGTCCCCTTGAGCCAGGGCGCCACGGCCTTGAACCCGGCGGGGAGCACCGTGACCTGGTCCTGCCAGGACTGCGGGGTCTGGCCGAGGCCGTGGAGGAGGACGAGGAGACGCATGGAGGTCAATCTACGGGAGTGTCCGTGGGAGAATCGTCCGGTGACCAAGGAGCCGGATGCCGACGTGGCGACGCCCGAGACCCAGTTGCCGCTGCGGACCCAGCTGTTCCGGTTCGTCATGACGGGCGGGGTCTCGGCCATCGTCGACTACAGCGTGCTCGTGACCGGCATGGCGCTGGGGCTGTCCCCCGGTGCCGCCAAGGCCGTCTCCTGGGTGTTCGGCACGCTCACCGCCTACGCGATCAACAGCCGGTGGACCTTCGCGTCCGACGGCAGCCGGCGCAAGCTGGCCGCGGTCGCGACGCTGTACGCCCTCACGTTCGCCCTGCAGGTGGGCACCTTCGCGCTGGCCTTCCCGCCGCTGGAGGCCCGGTTCGGCACGGCGGCGGCCCAAGTCGTCGGCTTCGTGGTGGCCCAGGGGCTGGCCACCACGGTCAACTTCATCGTCCAGCGGATGTGGATCTTCCGCTGACGTCAGAGGACCTCGACCGGCAGTTGCTCGACCAACACACCGGACGCCGTGGGCAGCGTGGACGGCTGCACGGAGAACACCCGCTGGCCTGACTCCTCGGCGATGCAGCCCACGAGCTTGCCGTCGACGAAGTGGACGCCGGCGCCGTCGTCCGCGGCGTACCCGCCCGGCAGGTCACCGGCGGCCACGGCGTCGGTGTAGACCGCCACGCGGCCGTCCTCGTTGGCGAAGTGGCTGCAGAAGCTGCCGCGGACGAGGCCCAGGCCACCGCGATAGGCGCGGTAGGGGCCGAAGGAGTCGGTCACGCACCCGTCGAACCAGACATTGCCGCCGGCCGCCGTCCCGGCCAGGACGACGTCGCCGGTCTGGTAGCGCCGCGCGATCGCACGGTCGACGCCATGGGCGCGCCACAGGGCCAGCGCGTTCACCGTCGCGCCGTTCCCGACGAGGATCAGGTCGGCCTCCTGGATGCGGGACACCGCGTTGGCCGCGTCCTGCCACAGGGTCAGCACCATCGGGCGGATGCCCAGCGTGCCGTAGGCCACGAGGAACTTGTTGATGTACTGGGGATCGTCCGCGGACGCGGTGGGGACGAAGCAGACCAGGGGCGCCGCCTTCCCGGTCAGTTCGACGAGGTAACGGTCGAGGTTGGTGGGGGCTCCCAGCTCCGATGTTGCGAACCCGCCACCACCCATCGCGACGATGTGAGCGGTCATGTCGCCACCTTGGCATCGACCGCCCTCCGAATGCGAAGACAAGTAACCTTTCGCCCGTGACGGACCTGACCATCGGCATCGTGGGCGGCGGGCAGCTCGCCCGGATGATGAATGAGGCGGCGACGCCGCTCGGACTGAGGGTGCGGCTGCTGGCCGAGGCGGAGGGCACCTCCGCGGCCCAGGTGGTCCCGCGCGCGCAGGTCGGCGACTACACGGACGTCGACACCCTGGTCGCCTTCGCCGAGGGAGCGGACGCCGTGACCTTCGACCACGAGCACGTCCCGGTCGCGCTGCTCCGCCGGCTGGAGGACGCCGGCGTCGCCGTCCGCCCCGGCCCGGACGCGCTCGTCCACGCGCAGGACAAGGCCGTGATGCGCGAGCGCCTCACCGAGCTCGGCATCCCCGCGCCGGCGTGGCGCGTCACCCGGACGGCGGAGGAGTTCGTCGCGTTCGGCGACGAGATCGGGTGGCCGCTGGTCGCCAAGACGTCCCGTGGCGGCTACGACGGCAAGGGCGTGTGGAAGGTCGCCGGCCCCGAAGGCGCCGCTGAGCCCTTCGCGGCCCTGGGCCGTGCGCTGGGGCCGACGGAACGGGTGGAGGGTTCAGACACACTCACGGACGCTCCCTCCACGGACGACGAGGCTCAGGTCGTCATCGTCGCCGAGGAGTTCATCCCGTTCACGCGCGAGCTCAGCGTGCTGGTGGTGCGGCGTCCGGGCGGGGAGTCGGTCGCCTACCCCGTGAGCGAAACCGTGCAACGCGGTGGCATCTGCCACGAGACCACGACGCCGGCCCCGGGGCTCCCCGACGACCGCGCGTCCGAGATCCAGGCGTTCGCCACCCGGGTCGCCGATGAACTCGGCGTGGTGGGCGTCCTCGCCGTGGAGCTGATGGAACGCCCCGGGGGTGAGGTCGTCGTGAACGAGCTCGCGATGCGCCCCCACAACACCGGGCACTGGACAATCGAGGGCGCGGTCACCAGCCAGTTCGAGAACCACCTCCGGGCCGTCGCGGACCTGCCGCTCGGCTCGACCGCAATGACGGCTCCGGTCGTCGTGATGAGCAACGTCCTCGGCGGCGACAACGACGACCTGGTCGGGTCGCTGGGCGTCGTGCTCGCCAACCCCGACGTTCGCGTCCACCTCTACGGCAAGTCGGTGAAGCCCGGCCGCAAGGTCGGCCACGTGACCGTGTGCGGCGCCGACGTCGCCACCACCCAGGAGGCCGCGCGTGCGGCGTCCGACCACCTGGAAGGCAGGAGCCATGGCTGATCAGCCCCTCGTCGGGATCGTGATGGGGTCGGACTCCGACTGGCCCACGATGGAGGCCGCGGCGCAGGCGTGCGCCGAGTTCGGCGTCGCGTACGAGGCGGACGTGGTCAGTGCGCACCGGATGCCCGAGGACATGGTCCGGTACGGGCGCGAGGCCCATGCGCGCGGCCTCAAGGTCATCATCGCCGGGGCCGGGGGAGCGGCCCACCTGCCCGGCATGCTCGCCGCCCTGACGCCGCTGCCGGTCATCGGCGTCCCCGTGCCGTTGAAGTACCTCGACGGCATGGACTCCCTGCTCTCGATCGTCCAGATGCCCGCCGGGGTTCCGGTCGCGACGGTCGCCATCGGCAACGCGCGCAACGCGGGCCTGCTGGCCGTCCGCATCCTGGCGGCCGGTGACGCGGCGCTGACGGCGAGGATGCTCCACTTCCAGGACGAGCTGCGCGCGGCGGCGACGGCCAAGGGCGCCAACGTCCGGGGACACTGACACGCCGGGCGGCCTGCGCCCCTGGCGCCGTCCGACCCACCACACTGGGGGAAAACCTGCTCCTGCTGTCTTCCCCCAGAGGTGAGGTATGTCCGACGCGATCGTGCCCACGGCACGTCAGCGCAGTGAACGCATCGCGTTCCGGCGCGGCGTGTCGCTGCTGGTACTGACCCTGCTGGTGCCCGGCTCGGCCCAAGTGGTCGCCGGCGGCCTCGGGTTGGGCCGGTTCGCCCTGCGTGTCTGGATGTCCGTCGTCGGTGTCGCGCTGGCGTTCGCGGCACTCATCCTGGTCCGCCGCGACTGGGCCCTGGCCCTCTACGCGCACCCCGTGACCCAGTGGATGGGGTCGGTCGTGGTGCTGGTGCTGGGCGTCGGGTGGGCGCTCCTGCTGCTGGACGCCTGGCGGCTCTCACGGCCGACCCAGATGGGGACCCGCGGGTGGGGGATGGCCGTGTTGTCCGGGCTGCTCGCCCTCGCGGTCGGCTTCGGATCGGTGCAGGCCTCCGCCGTGTCGCGCAGCCAGGCCGAGCTCTTCGGGGCGGTCTTCGGTGGGGGCGGGGACGCCGCCGCCGTGGACGGACGCCTCAACGTCCTGCTGCTGGGGGTGGACGCAGAGCCCGACCGCCCCGGGATCCGCACGGACACCATGATGGTGGCCTCGGTGAGCGTCGACACCGGACGCACGGTCCTGTTCAGCCTGCCCCGCAACCTCCAGTGGGCGCCCTTCCCCAAGACCTCACCGCTCGCGAAGCTGTACCCCAAGGGCTACTGGTGCGAGGACGAGAGCTGCCTGCTGAACGCCGTCCACTCCGAGGCCGAGAAGCACCCCGACCTGTTCAAGGGCGTCGCCGACCCCGGCCTGAAGGAGGTCCGGGGCGTCGTCTCGGAGACGCTCGGCCTCAAGGTGAACTACTACGCGATGGTCGACATGCGGGGCTTCGAGTCCCTCGTCGACGCCCTGGGCGGTGTCACGCTCGACATCGCCAAGGCGGTGCCGATCGGCGGGGGTTCGGCGAAGGTCGAGGGGTACATCCAGCCCGGGGAGGACGTGCACCTCAACGGATTCCAGGCCTTGTGGTTCGCGCGCTCGCGACACGGATCCTCCGACTACGAGCGCATGGCGCGGCAGAAGTGCGTGGTCAACGCGATGGCCAAGCAGGTCACCCCCCTGAACGTCATCACCCGGTTCACCGAACTCGCCGCGGCCGGCAGCTCGATGGTGCGGACCGACGTGCCGACCACCCAGCTGGTCCGGCTCGCCGAGCTCGCGGACGCCGGCCGTCGCCTCCCCATCGCCTCGGTGAGCTTCGCGCCGCCGCTGATCGAGCCGGTCAAGCCCGACTTCGCGCTGATCAGGTCGACGGTCAAGGAGGCGATCGCCTCCTCGCGGCGGCTCGACGACGAGGCCGCCCGCGCGGCGAAGGCCGCTCCCGCGGCGTCCGAACCTGCGGCGTCCGCGGTGGCCGAACCGGCGGCGCCCGCGGCGTCCGAAGCCGCGGCGCCCGCGCCCGCACAGCCCGCGGCACCCGAACCCGTGGCGCCGGTCGTGGCGGCGACGGCACCCAAGACCGGGGCGGAGTTCAGCCAGGAGCGCGCGACGGGCGACCTCACGGCGATCTGCGGCGTCGGCTGACCCTCCCTCAGGTCAGTTCGCCCTCAGTCCAGTTCGCCCTCAGGCGAGTTCGCCCTCGAGGATCCGGAACAGGTCGGCACCGATGGCGTCCACCAGGGCGCGCCCCTCCTCGAAGGTCGGCATGCGGGTCATGATCGCGGCCACGTAGTCGCGGCCCTCGCCCGTCACGTGTCCCATGGAGTTCACACCCCACAGGTTGTCGATGCTCTTGAACTGCACCCACCCGTTCTTCATGCTGACCTCGACGTCCTTCCCCTTGTCGTGGCCGATGCCCCACGTCTGGTCGGGGTTCGTCTTCGACATGAGGTCCAGCAGGTACAACCGGTCCTCGTGGTGGACGGCCGGGCTCCCGTGCACGAGCAGGTCGGCCAGGAGGCGCTGGTCGTTGGGGGTGGTGGTCGTCCACGACCAGAACTCGCTCTCGGGGTTGCCGCGCGTGTTCGGCAGGCCCAGGTCGTGCGCCAGGGCGGTGTAGGCGTCCCGTCCGCCGGCCCACTCCCACAGTTCGTCGGCGGGGTCGTTCTCGGAGTCGATGATCGCCCGGGACGCCCGGCCGTAGTTCTCGAAGCTGAGTTCCTCCCCGGCCCTCCGCGCCTTGGTGAGCGCCATCAACACGATCATCACCTTGGCCATGGACGCCGAGTTGGACATGAAGTCGCCGCGCCAGGAGAACTCCTGTCCGGTGCGCAGGTCCTTCACCGACAGGCCGAGCTTGTCGGTGTTGGCGCCGTAGGCGTCCATGATCGCCTGGAGCTGCCCCCGGACGGTGCCCGTCGGCGCCGCGGTGGGCGTCCGCAGCGGGGCGGGCCCTCGGGAACAGCCCGCCACCAGGGCCGTGGCGGCGGTGGCGAGCAGCAGGTGGCGGCGGGACACGGGCATCGCAGGATCCTTACGAGCTGTGGGTCGGCTCATGCCACCACCCGCGCCTTCTCGGCCGACGCGGTGCGCGCCGGATCGCCGGCGGACTCGCTGAACACGACGGAGCCGCCGCCGAGGACGGCGCGCGCGAGGAGGGAGACGGCTTGCCAGGCCGAGGTCGGCCGGGCGAACACCCGGTCCGTGATCGGCTCGAGCGCGGCCACGTCAGCCACGGTCACGGTGCGCTCGGCGTCGGACCAGGCGGGCGAGTCCGGCGCGCCGGGGCGGATGGGCGCCGCATCCGACTGGGCGAGGGCCTCGGAGCTGTAGTCGACCACGCCGGCGGGCAGGCCGGTCAGCGCACGGCCCCACGGGTCGAGGGAACAGGCCAGTGTCGTGGGTGCGACCGGTGCCGGGTCGGTGGGACCGATGACGGCGACGTCCGCGTCGTCCCGCAGGGTGGCCGCGAGCCCGGCCTGCCACAGGGCGAAGGGCCACACCAGCCCCATCCAGTGGGCGGGGCGCTCGGCCAGCACCGGGAGCGAGACGACGGCTTCCTCGTCAACCCCGAGGTCGTCGAGCAGGTTGACCGTCTTGGCCACCCAGTTGGCGAAGCTGGCCACCGACAACTCGGTGCGCTCGCCCGCCGGCCCGTAGTGGGTCACCAGCGGCGCACCCCCCGCGACGCGGACGAGTCGGTCCAGGTGGGCGCTGACGGGACGGAGTGGGCTCACGGGCCCCAGCATAGGAGGCCGCTAGCATGCCCCTCATGCGGTACGTGGTGATCATGGCCGGTGGCTCCGGCACGCGTCTGTGGCCCCTGTCCAGGCGGGGGACCCCCAAGCAGTTGCTCAAGCTCATCGGTGGCACGAGCCTCCTGCGCCTGGCGTTCGAGAGGGCCACGCGTCTGGTGCCGGCCGAGCGCGTCCTCGTGGTGACCGGCGCGCCGTACCTCGACGCGGTCCGTGAAGACCTTCCCGCGGTCGCTCCCGGCAACCTGCTCGGCGAGCCCGTCGGGCGCGACTCCCTCAACGCCGCCGCGTGGCCGGCCGCCGTCCTGGCGCGCCGCGACCCGGACGCGGTGGTCGCTCAGTTGACCGCCGACCAGCTCATCGAGCCCGTGCACGCCTTCGTCGAGGCGCTGGAGGAGGCCTTCGCCGTCGCCGAGGCCGACGGCAAGGCGCTCGTCACCCTGGGGGTCGTCCCCACCTCGGCACACACCGGATACGGCTACCTGCACCGCGGCGAGGCCGTCGAGGGCTTCCCGAGCGCGTGCGCCGTCCGCGAGTTCCGCGAGAAGCCGGACGCCGCCACGGCCGCCGCCTACCTGGCGTCGGGGGAGTACTGGTGGAACGCCGGCATGTTCGTCTGGCGTGCGGCGACGTTCCTCGACCAACTGGCGGTCCTGGAACCCGAGACGCACGCGTCGGTCCTGGAACTCGCGGACTCCCCGGATCGCCTGGGCGAGATCTTCCCCACGCTGCGCAAGACCTCGGTCGACTTCGCGATCATGGAGCCGGTGTCCCAGGGACGCGCGTCCGCGCACGTCGTGGCGGTGGCCCTCCCGATCGACTGGCGCGACGTCGGCGGCTTCGCGAGCCTCGCCGAGGTCCTGGCCGCGGACGCCGACGGCAACGTGGTGGACGGCTTGGCCGTGCTCAACGACGCCTCCGACAACCTCGTGATCAACACGGTCGGCGAGCACGTCGTCGCCGTGTCCGGGGTGCAGGGCATGGTCGTCGTCCACACGCCGGACGCCACCCTCGTCACCACCTTGGCCGGCGCCGAGGCCGTCAAGGCCATCGTCGCGGCCGTGGCGGACGCCGCGGGCCCGGACTTCACCTGAGGGGCGCAGTGATGCTCGAGAACCTCCTGCGCCTGCGCGAACCGGCCGCCTGGATCATGGTGGCCGTGACCGCGGCCAGCATCGTGTTGGCCCTGGTGCGCTCCACGCTGGCGCTGACGGTCGGCGGGGTGTCGCTCGCGGTGGCGGCCGAGGAAGTGGCGCTGGAAGCGATGAGCCTCACCCTGGTGCTCGCCCTCGTCGCCCTCGTCATCGCGTGCGTCTTCCACGCCCCGGTTCCGTCGGCGAGGCGTCTGGTCACGGCGGCGTCCACCGTGGTGACGACGGGGACGTTGCTCACCGTGGTCGGGGCGGTGCTCGGCCTCCCGGCCTCCGCGGGCACGTTCGCCCTGGTGCTGGAGGCCCTCGGGGGGTTGCTGGACATCATCCTGAAGGCGGTCGGAATGGTTGCCCTCTGGCTCATCCGACGGGGCATGAACGCCGGGCGCATCGAGGTCGAGGGCGGGGCGCCCGCCGCGGAGGCAGCCGTCCAGCCGGGTGTGCCGGACGCAGCCGAGGCGTCCCCGTCGGCCCCCACCTGGCGGCCGGACGCGGCAACCGGTGCGGTCTGGACGTCAGCCAGCGACGCCGCCAGCGGAGCGCGTCCGACCGCTCACGGCGTGCCGGGCGAGGGGTCGGGCTGGCACCCCGTCGAGCGCCCCGCGCCCGCGCCCCTCGAGACCGGTGGGCCGGGAGAGGACGCCGACGCCACAGGCCCCCACAACCCCCCGGAGGACGGTGCCTGAGGTGGACCCGCAGGGAGAATTTGTCGACAGATTGGCACAAGCGGCTTGACGGGAAGGTAACGACAGGGATGTAATTCGAGTGTCAAGCATTGTCGTCGGCGAGTCGAGGAGGGTCCACCGAATGCGAGAACTCACGATTGTCGACATCGAGGAGGGCCTGCTCGGCTGGCAGGAGCGCGCGCTGTGCGCGCAGACCGATCCCGAGGCCTTCTTCCCCGAGAAGGGCGGCTCGACCCGCGAGGCCAAGAAGGTCTGCCAGACCTGCGACGTCCGCTCGGAGTGCCTGGAGTACGCCCTCGCCCACGATGAGCGGTTCGGCATCTGGGGAGGCCTGTCGGAGCGCGAGCGCCGCAAGCTGAAGCGCCGCGCGATCTAGTCCCAGTCGTCGTCCTCGCGATGACCCTGCGGGTCGATCTCGTCCACCGGGATGGCGGTGGCCTCGCTGAGTTGCTCCACGATCGTCCGGAACACCAGGATCCGCAGGCCCTGACGCGTCTGGGCCCGGCGCTCGAGCGGGCGGCGGAACACGACCACCTGACCGTTGCGGTCCGGGAGGGCCGACACCGCGGCGGCCAGCGGCACTCGGTCCTGCGTCCAGCCGACGCCCACGTCCGGCACGTCCTCGATGCCGACGTCCATGCCGGCCAGCGCGCGCGGGCAGTGCTCGCTGATCTGGGCGAGGGCATCGTGGACGCACATCGTGAAGAACTCGGCCTTGGACTGCCGCGACCGGATCGGCACCGGTGAGCCGGTGTACGGGTTCGGCCACGCCAGGCGTCCGCGCAGCCCCCGGTTGTGGCGGTCGCGACTCCTGAGCATGGGAGCCACTCTAGCCGTGGCGGGTGTCGCAGCCCTCGACCGGCACGTCGGGCGAGTACCGTGCTGCGGGTGAAGCAGCGGCAGTGTTCCCGGACCGGGTGCCAGCAGGTGGCCGTCGCCACCCTGACGTATGCCTACGCCGACCGTGCCGCCGTGGTGGGGCCGCTGGCGCTCCGGCACGAACCCGGCACACACGACCTGTGCCGGGACCACTCCGCCGGCCTGAGCACCCCGCGCGGTTGGGAGCTGATCCGCCTTCCGTTGGAGGAGGGTGGCCCCGCCCACACCCACGACGACCTGCTCGCGCTCGCGGACGCCGTCCGCGAGGTCGGCCTCACGTGGGACGAGCCGCGCACGGCGCAGGTGCTCGCCGAGCCGCACCTGAGTCGCCGCAAGGGGCACCTCGGTATCGTGGCGGATCCCGCGGACCCGAACCGATAGGCTTCACGGGTGCTCACCCAGACCATCTTCAAGGCCAATGACATCCGTGGCGTGATCGGCGTCGACGGCGCGGAGTGGGACCTCGAGGGCGTCCGCGCCGTGGGCGCGGCGTTCGTGCGGGTCTTCAACCTCGCCGGGGCCGAGTTCGTCATGGGGCGCGACATGCGCGTGACCGGGCCCGAAGTGGCCGCCGCCTTCGCCGAGGGGGCCCGCGGCCAGGGCGCGTCCGTCGTGGACGTCGGCCTGACGAGCACGGATGCCCTGTGGTACGCCTCGGGCACCCTGGGCCTGCACGGCGTCCAGTTCACGGCCTCGCACAACCCCGCCGAGTACAACGGCGTCAAGTTCTGCCTGCCCGGTGCGGCGCCGGTCTCCGCCGAGTCGCTCGTCCGGCTCCGTGACTTGGCCATGGGCGAGATCGTTCCGCCGGTCGCCGAGCAGGGCGGGTACCGCAGCCTCGACGTGATGGCCGGCTATGCCGAGCACCTGCACGCGCTCGTGGACCTGTCCGGGCTGCGTCCGCTGAAGGTCGTCGTGGACGCCGGCAACGGCATGGCCGGGCTCACCACCCCGGCGGTGCTGGGGCCGCTGGGCCTGGACCTGATCGGCCTCTACCTCGACCTCGACGGCACGTTCCCGAACCACATGCCGAACCCGTTGATCCCCGAGAACCTCGAGGACGCGCGCGCCGCGGTTCGGGAGCACCGGGCCGACGTCGGGCTCGTCTTCGATGGGGACGCGGACCGCTGCTTCATCATCGACGAGCGCGGGGAGGTCGTCGCGCCGTCCGTGGTGACCGCGATGATCGCAGCCCAGGAACTCGCGCGCGAGCCCGGCGGCACCATCGTGATCAACAAGATCACCTCGCGTTCCGTGGGGGAGGTGGTGGACGCCCTCGGTGGCACGCTCGTCGTCAGTCGCGTCGGCCACACCTCCGTCAAGGCGCACATGGCCGAGCACCGGGCGATCTTCGGCGGCGAGCACTCGGCCCACTACTACTTCCGCGACTTCTGGGGTGCCGACACCGGCATGCTCGCCGCCCTGCACGTGCTGGCCATGCTGGGCCATGGTGCGGCGTCCATGTCCGAACTGGCCGCCCGGTACGCGGGCTGGGAGGCGTCCGGTGAGATCAACTCCACCGTTCCCGCCGTCGCACCCGTGCTCGACCGTGTCCGGGACGCCTTCGCCGGCCGTGGCACCATCGATGACGAGGACGGCATCACCGTGTCCGGCGATGACTGGTGGGTGAACGTCCGCCCGTCGAACACCGAGCCGCTCCTGCGGCTCAACGTCGAGGCGCGCGACGCGGCCACCATGGCGGGGCTGCGTGACGAGGCGTTGGGTGTGATCCGAGGAGGAGAGCGATGAGTGACCTGGTTCCCGGAGTCCTGGAACTGCTGGTGTGCCCGGCCTGCCACGGGCCGCTGACCTGGGCGTACGAGGCGTCGGAATTGGTATGCACCGCGCCCGAGTGCGGGCTGGCGTACCCGGTTCGCGGGGGCATCCCGATCCTGGTGGTGGACGAGGCACGCTCGCCCGAGCCGTCCCCGAAGGCCGAGGCGTGAGCGCGTTCGACGACGGCCGCCTCGACGACGAGGAGGTGCTGCTCGGCGCCGACCGGTTGATCCGGCCCTTGGCCGAAGCCGGCGCACGGCTGCGACGCGAGGCGACCGCGGCCCAGGCGGCGATCGAGACGCTGTCGTCCGACGAGCGTCCCCGCGCGATCATCGCGGTGGGGCCCGAGGCGCGCCTGCTGCGCGCCGTCCTGGAGCCCGTGTGTCCCGTCCCGTTCGTCGCGTGGCCCAGCCTGGGCCTGCCCGGCTGGGTCGGCCCGCTCGACCTGGTCGTCGTCCTCGGCGGCGGGCCCGCCGCACTCACGTGCGTGCACGAGGCGTTGCGCCGGGGCAGTCGCGTCATCGTCACCGCGGCGGAGGACTCCCTGCTGGCCCGCCAGTCGGAGTCCCGGGCCACCACCCTGCTGCCCGTGTCGTCCGGTGACCCGCTTCCCGCCGCCATCATCGCGATGGCGGCCCTGCACCGGATGGGGCTGGCGGAGCCGGTCTCGACGGACGCGGTGGCGGAGTCCCTCGACGGGGTCGCCGCGGAGTCCGGCCACTCCATCGACATCTCCGCCAATCCGGCCAAGGCCCTCGCCATCGAGCTCGCGGACGCCCAACCCCTCATCTGGGGAGGATCGGTGCTCGCTGCGCGCGCGTCCCGCCGTATCGCCGCGGCCGTGCGCACGGCGTCCGGTCGCATCGCGCTCGCGGCCGATGCCGCGGACCTCGCGCCGATCCTGGCCGGCACCGCGCTCCGGGATCCCTTCGCCGACCCGTTCGAGGTGTCCGAGGAGGCCCGTCCGACCCTGGTCGTCGTCGACGACGGCTACGAGGACGCCGCCAACGCGGAGCAGCGCGCAGCACTGGAGGAGAACGCTCGCCTCGTGGACGTCCGGGTCAGTACCCTCGCGCAGACGACCGGGTCACCCCTGGAGCGCTATGCCACCGTCCTCGCCAAGGGCTTGTTCGCGGCGGCGTACCTGCAGATCGGACTGGGACGAGACGGCGGCGGCCCACGGGCGGGGTCGCTTCCCAGCGAATCCTGAGCCCGGGCCTCCGGGCGCGGAGCCTGACAGAATGACCCGCATGAAGGTTCTCGTCCTGAACGGTGTCAACCTCGGACGTCTCGGTCGTCGCCAGCCCGAGGTGTACGGTGCCACCACCCATGCCCAGCTCGCCGAGCACCTCGTCGCGACCGGCAAGGGCCTGGGCCTCGACGTCGAGGTGCGCCAGACGGACGCCGAGGGCGAGATGGTCGCGTGGCTGCACGAGGCCGCCGAGCACGACTGGGCCGTCGTCATCAACCCGGGCGCGTGGTCGCACTACTCCTACGCGATCGCGGACGCCGTGGTGCAGGTGCCCACGGTGGTCGAGGTCCACATCAGCAACGTCCACGCGCGCGAGGAGTGGCGCCATCGGCTCGTCATCTCCCCGTACGTGGTGGGCACGATCATGGGCCTCGGGCTCGGGGGCTACGACCTGGCGCTGGCCCACCTGGCGTCGCTCGCCGTCCTGGACGCTCCCGAGTCGTGACCGTCCTCCCCGAGGAGGAGTGGCGTCCGCTCGCGGAGGCGCACGCCGCCCGGGTGGACGCGCTGGCGTCCCACCACCTCGACCGGCGCCGGCGCGGGGTGAAGCACCCCGTCGAGGACTTCCGGTGGACCTACTACAGCCACACACCGGGACAGTTGCGCCGTTGGCACCCCGGGCCGGGCGTGACGCTCGAGGGTGCCGACGAGCACGCCGGGTGGCGCCACTACGAGCGGACGGCCGACGGCGTCAGGCTCGACGTCGCCGGCTTCCTGGCCCGGCGCGGTGGCACGGTGCGCTTCGTGCGCGACCTGCTGGCCCGCACGCGCGAGCGGCCCGGGCAGTGGTCCTGTTTCGGCCTGCACGAGTGGGCGATGGTCCACCGCGCGGCGCCCGAGGACGTCCGGCACATCGGCTGGCCACTCCGCCTGGGCCACGACGGCACGGACGCCGTGGTCGAGGCGAACCAGCTGCGCTGCACGCACTTCGACGCGTTCCGCTTCTTCACACCGGAGGCCGTGCCGCGCAACGCCTTCGCGCCGACGCGGGAGCGGAAGGTCGACCTCGAGCAGCCCGGCTGCCTGCATGCCACGATGGACTGCTACAAGTGGGCGTACAAGCTCTCCCCCGGCGTCCCGAGCAGCCTCGTCATGGACGCGCTGGCGGTCGCCCGCGAGGCGCGGTACCTCGACATGCGGGCCGCCCCGTACGACCTGAGCCCGTTGGGGCTGGAGCCGATCCCCGTCGAGACACCCGAGGGCAAGGCCTCCTACGTCGCCGAGCAGCGCCGGATCGCGGCGCTCGGGGACGCGGTGCGCGAGCGGCTGGTGGCGGCCTGCGACGAGTTGCTCGGGGTAGGCTGACCCCTCGTGGACTACAAGGTTGCCGATCTGACCCTGGCCGACTTCGGACGCAAGGAGATCACGCTCGCGGAGCACGAGATGCCCGGACTGATGGCCATGCGCGCACGCTACGCCGACTCCAAGCCGCTGGCCGGGGCCCGCATCGCGGGCAGCCTGCACATGACCGTCCAGACGGCGGTGCTGATCGAGACGCTGGTCGACCTCGGCGCCGAGGTGCGCTGGGCGTCCTGCAACATCTTCTCCACCCAGGACCACGCCGCCGCGGCGATCGTGGTGGGTCGCGACGGGACCCCGGAGGATCCCCGCGGCGTCCCGGTGTTCGCCTGGAAGGGTGAGACGCTCGAGGAGTACTGGTGGTGCACCGAGCAGATCCTCGACTGGGGCGGACGCCGGCCCAACATGATCCTCGACGACGGCGGCGACGCCACGCTCTACGTGCACAAGGGCGTGGAGTACACCAAGGCGGGCGCGGTCCCCGAGCCGCAGTCAGGTGACTCCGCCGAGTGGAAGGTGGTCCTGCAGAGCTTGCGTGCGTCCTCCCTCGACTTCGTGTCGCTGGCCAACAGCATCCGCGGCGTCACCGAGGAGACCACGACCGGCGTCCACCGCCTCTACGAGATGGCCCGCGCCCAGGCCCTGCTGTTCCCGGCGATCAACGTCAACGACTCGGTCACCAAGAGCAAGTTCGACAACAAGTACGGCATCCGCCACAGCCTCGTCGACGGCATCAACCGCGGCACGGACGTGCTGATCGGCGGCAAGGTCGCCGTGGTGTGCGGCTACGGCGACGTCGGCAAGGGCGCGGCCGAGGCCCTGTCGGGCCAGGGCGCTCGCGTGGTCGTCACCGAGATCGACCCGATCTGCGCGCTGCAGGCCGTCATGGACGGCTACCAGGTGACCACCCTGGAGGACGTCGTCGGAGTCGCCGACATCGTCATCACCACCACGGGCAACCGCGATGTCGTCACCGCCGACCACATGGCCGCGATGAAGCACAACGCCATCGTGGGCAACATCGGCCACTTCGACAACGAGATCGACATGGCGGGCCTCGAGGCGACCCCCGGCATCCAGCGCAACACGATCAAGCCTCAGGTCGACCAGTGGGTCTTCCCCGACGGCCACGGCGTGATCGTCCTCTCGGAGGGGCGCCTGCTCAACCTGGGCAACGCGACCGGCCACCCGAGCTTCGTGATGAGCAACAGCTTCACCAACCAGGTGCTCGCCCAGATCGAGCTGTTCACCAAGCCCGACGAGTACCCGACCGGCGTCCACGTGCTGCCCAAGCACCTGGACGAGGAGGTCGCCCGGCTGCACCTCGACAGCCTCGGGGTGAAGCTCACGACCCTGACGCAGACCCAGGCGGACTACCTCGGCGTCAGCGTCGAGGGCCCCTACAAGGCCGAGAACTACCGCTACTGAGCCAGGTCGAGGGCGTAGGCGGCGCCCTCGCGGCGGAAGCCGACGAGCTCGAGGTAGTTGCGGTGCACGGAGGTGTGGGCGTGCGCCACGAGCCGGGTGAAGCCCGCGTCCGTGAATGTGGCGCGACCGCGACCGAAGAGCCAGGTCGCGCTCACGCTGTCACGGTAGGCCGGGCTCACGTAGTCGAGCTTGACCAGGAGTTCCCTCCCGGCCGGCTCGGCGATGAGGACGCCCGCGGGCAGGCCGTCCCGGTTGACGATGCGGATGAACGTGTCGTGCTCGGACGGGTGGTAGTCGGGTTGGCTGTTGGCGATCTCGTCCGCGTTCGCGGCGAGGTAGTCGACCAGGAACGGGGTACCGGGGTCGATCGGGACGACCGTGGTGGCCGAAGCGGCCCTGGCCCGCTCCTGCCGCAGGCCGATGGTGCTCGCCACCGCCACCGCGACACCGGCGAAGAACACCGGCCACGCGCCGATCAGGACGCCGTACGACACGAACAGGATCGAGGCAGCCAGCGACACCCAGCGCAGCCGGTTGCGGGACCTCGTGAGGTAGGACGCCGCCACCAGGGCGGCGGCGGCATAGCCGACGGCCTCGACCCAGGTCATCCGCGGGGGATCTCGAAGGCGGCCAGCTCCGCCTCGGCCGGGCCCAGCTCGTCCCAGTCGCCGTGGTGGGCCAGGACGGCGATGGCCGAGGTGGGGAACTTCTCCTGGATCGAGGCGGTGTGGGCGGACGCCGCCGACAGGGTCAGGACCAGGTCGCTCAAGGTCGGTTCATGGCCCACCAGCAGCACCGTCTCGGCGGAGGCGGGGAGACCGCGCAGGACGTCGACCACGTCGGACGTCCACGCGTGGTAGAGCTCGTCGGTCGTCCGGACGTCCGCACAGGACACCCCACCCATTTGCAGGGCCTGCCACGTCTGCTGGGCGCGGGTGGCGGGGGAGACCAGGGCGACGTCGAAGGCCAGGCGCGCGAGCTGCTGGCCCGCCACGACGGCGTCGCGGGTGCCCCGGGGCGACAGGGGCCGCGCGAGGTCCGGGTCGTTCGTGCGCCAGGAGCTCTTGCCGTGCCGGACGACGACGATCGTCCGCGGGCGTGTCATGACTCCTCGCCGCCCCCGTTGCCGTCGCCACCCTCGTTGCCGCGGAACGACTCCCAGATCTCCTTGCACTCGGGGCAGACGGGATACCGGTCGGGGTTGCGGCTCGGCACCCAGACCTTGCCGCACAGCGCGACGACCGGGGTTCCCATCACCATGGCCTCGGTCAGCTTGTTCTTGGCCACGTAGTGGCTGAAGCGCTCGTGGTCGCCCTCGTCGAGCCGGAAATCGGTGCGCTCGTCGACGATCGTCTGCGAACCCGGAGCGGGTGTGAGCTGCGTCATGCATTTCATCCTAGGCCGGATGGGTGGTGGAATGGCTGTCCGTGTCCTCATCCTCCTCCCGGCGCAGCCTGACGATCGGGCTGTTGACGTGCGTGACCGCCGTCGCGTTCGAGGGGATGGCCGTCGTGACCGCCATGCCGGCCGCCGCCGTCGACCTGGGGGATCTCCACCTCTACGCGTGGGCCTTCACGACCGTGATGATCGCCCAGCTCATCGCGATCGTCGTGGCCGGACGCGTCACCGACGCGATCGGGCCGGTGGCCCCCCTGCTGGTGGGACTGGTCGTCTTCGCCCTCGGTGTCGTCGTGGCGGCGCTCGCCCCCACCATGCTGGTGCTGCTGCTCGGCCGGTTCGTCCAGGGACTCGGTGGGGGAGCGGTCAACCTGACCCTCATGGTCGTCACGGCGATCGCCTTCGACCCGGCCGAGCGTGCCCGCATCATGACGTGGTACTCCGCCTGCTGGATGCTCCCCTCCTTCGTCGGGCCGGCCATCGCCGCGTGGCTGAGCGAGACGTTCTCCTGGCACTGGGTGTTCTGGGCGGTCCTGCCGTTCGTGCTGGTGGGCGTCGCCCTGATGGCGCCCGGGCTCGCCCACCTCAGCACGCGCGAGCAGCCGGACGCCGAGGGTGCGGCCACCCCGGTCCCCACCCACGCGGCCCTCGCCGTGGCGCTCGGGATCGCGGCGCTCCAAGTGGCCGGGCAGCGACTGGAGCCCACCTCGCTGGTCTGGCTGGGGCTCGGGATCGTCCTGCTCGGGGTGTGGTACCGACGCCTCATGCCGGTCGGGTTCTCGCCCACGGCGTCCGGCCTGCCCTCGGTGGTCAACACACGCCTGCTCGTGTCGGGGACCTTCTTCGGTGCCCAGGCCTTCCTCCCCCTCATGCTGACGGGACGCGGTGCCCCGCTGGCGGTGGCGGGGTTGGTCATCACGGTCGGCTCGGTGGGCTGGATGGGCGGGTCGTGGCTCCAGGCCCGTCCGTGGGTGGGCCTGTCGCGCGACCGGATCATCGTCGCCGGCGTGGGCTTCGTTGCGGCCGGGGTGGCGCTGCTGGCCGTGAGCGGGTGGATCGGCGGCGCCGACCTGGTCCTCCCCACGGTGGGCAGTGTCCTGGCGGGCCTGGGCATGGGACTCCAGAGCTCCTCGACGTCGCTGGCGACCATGCAGTTGTCGACCGAGGCCGAGCTCGGCCGGAACACCAGCTCCCTGCAGGTGGGGGAGACGGCCGGGAACGCGGTCCTCGCGGGCGCGGCCGGGACGATCTTCGCCGCCCTGGACCCGGTCGCCCCGGACGCCGTCACCTTCGGTTGGCTCATGACGGCGCTCGCCCTCACGGCCGCGGTCGGGCTGCTGGCGTCGTTGCGCATCGGGCACGTGGAGAACCACTCGCTCTCCGTCGCCGATTCGTGACCCGCCATCCCTGCTGCGGGGGCGCCGCGGTGGCTAGAATCTCACCACGATCAATCTCGATGTGGAGATTCTTGCTGCGGGAGCGAGGTGTTGGATGGACGAAGTGGACCGGATCCTCAAGGCCTGGGCGCGGGAGACCCCCGACATCGACGTGAGACCGCTGCAGGTGCTCTCGCGGGTCAGCCGGCTGGCCCGGTACCTCGACCTCGCCCGCCGTGACGCCTTCGCCCGGCACAACCTCGACACCTGGGAGTTCGACGTGCTGGCCGCCCTGCGTCGCGAGGGGCCGCCGTACGAGCTGTCGCCCGGCCAGTTGATCCAGCAGACGCTGTCGACCTCCGGCACCATGACCAACCGCATCGACCGACTGACCGAGCGCGGCCTCGTGGAGCGCCTCCCCGACCCTCGTGACCGCCGCGGCGTGCGGGTGCGCCTGCTGCCCGAGGGGCGCGCGATCGTCGAGGCGGCGCTGGCCGACCTGGTCGACCGGGAACAGCAGATCCTCGCCGGGTTGTCGGCGGGGGAGCGCCAGCAGGTGGCGGACCTGCTGCGCCGGCTGGTCCAGCCGTTCGAGTCCAACGACGTGTGACGTTCGTGCGGGTCGTCGCCCTGCAATAGGGTGATGCCCATGCCCTTGACCAACCGCGTGCTCGCGGACCTCGCCGCCGCCTTCGGCATCTCGACCGAGTTCTGGGACTGGAAGGGGCGGCTCACCGAGGTGTCGGACGCCACGGTGATCGGCATCCTGGCGGGGATGGGGGTGGACGCCTCCACCGACGAGGCGGCCCACCACGCCCTCGCCGAGCACGGGCTCCGCGCGTGGCGCCGCGCACTGCCGCCCTGCACCGTCCTGCAGACGGGAAACCCCACCCCGGTCGTCGTCCACGTTCCCGCGGGGGAGGCAGCGGCCGTCCACGTCCGCCTCGAGGAGGGCGGACAGCGCGACGGCTGGCAGGTCGAGAACAACGAACCCGATCGAGACATCGACGGCGCACTGGTCGGCGAGGCGACCTTCATGGTCCCCGGCGACCTGCCGACGGGCTACCACCGCCTGGTGCTGGAGACCCCGTCCGGCACCACCGAGGGGACGCTCGTGGTCACCCCGCACTTCCTGGGTTTCCCCGCGTCCCTGGGCGACCGCCGGATCTGGGGCTACGCGGCCCAGCTGTACAGCGTCCGCTCGACGGAGTCCTGGGGGATCGGCGACCTCGCCGACCTGTCCGACCTCGCGACCTGGTCGGGCACCCAGCACTTCGCCGACTACGTGCTGGTCAACCCGCTCCACGCGGCCCAGCCCGGGCCCCCTCTCGAGCCGTCCCCGTACCTGCCGAGTTCCCGCCGGTACATCAACCCGCTGTACATCCGTCCGGAGCTGATCCCCGAGTACGCCCGCCTGAGCGACGACAAGCGGGGGCGCGTGGCCCGGCTCAAGGCCGACCTCGACCGGGAGTTGGCCGGCTCGGACCGCATCGACCGCGACCGCGTGTGGCCGGCCAAGCTGGACGCCCTGCGCATCATCTACGACGAGGGCCTGTCCGAGGTCCGCACGATGGCCAAGGAGAGCTTCGTCCGCGGGGAGGGGCGCACCCTGACCCAGTTCGCGACGTGGTGCGTGCTCGTGCGCCACTTCGGCCTGAACTGGCGCGAGTGGCCCGCCGAGTACCGGCGACCCAGCTCACCCGAGGTGGCGGCCTTCGCGGCCCAGTACGCGCGCGAGGTCGACTTCTTCGTCTGGCTGCAGTGGGTGGCCGACAACCAGCTGCGCGAGGCGCAGTCGGCCGCCAAGGGTGCCGGCATGCGCGTCGGCATCATGAGCGACCTGGCCGTCGGCGTCAGCACGATCAGCGCCGAGGCCTGGGTGCTGGGGGATGCCTTCGCCCAGGGCATCGGTGTCGGGGCCCCGCCGGACCACTACAACCAGATCGGGCAGGACTGGGGCCAGGCGCCCTGGCGTCCGGACCGGCTGGAGGAGTTGGGCTACGCGCCCTTCCGCGCCATGGTGGCCGGCAACCTGCGCCACTCCGGCGGCCTGCGCGTCGACCACATCATGGGCCTGTTCCGCCTGTGGTGGATCCCGCAGGGCCTGGCCCCGGGGGAGGGGGCCTACGTCCGCTACGACCACGAGGCCATGGTCGGCATCCTGCTGCTCGAGGCACAGCGCGCGGGCGCGCTCGTCGTGGGCGAGGACCTGGGCACCGTGGAACCCTGGGTGCGTGACTACCTCCGGGACCGCGGCATCCTGGGCACCTCGGTGGCGTGGTTCGAGATGCAGGGCAACGGCGAGCCCCTGCCCCCGGAGTCCTACCGCGAGTACTGCATGGCGTCGGTGACCACCCACGACATGCCGCCGACCGCCGGCTACCTGGCCCTGGACCACATCAGGCTCCAGCACTCCCTCGGCATCCTGACCGAGTCGCTGGACGAGGAGTTGGCGCTGGCCGAACGCACCTTCCAGTCCTGGAACAGGGCCCTCGTGGAGCGTGGGTTCCAGGCCGGGGACGAGACCGACGTGGCCGAGAAGGTGCTCGCGATGCACCGGTGGATCGTTGCGTCGCCGGCACGGGTCCTGTCGGCCGCCCTGACGGACGCCGTGGGCGACCGCCGGACGCAGAACCAGCCGGGCACCGTGGACGAGTACCCCAACTGGCGGGTTCCCCTCTCGGGTCCAGATGGTTTGCCCCTCAGCCTCGAGGAGGTCTACACATCGGAACGGGCGGCCCGCCTGGCCGCCGTGATGAACGATTTCTCGGTGCACACGATGGGACGACGCTGATGGCCGGCCAGAAGGCAGTGACCCTCCGATTCCTCGCGGCCCCCATGGACGCCAACGTCCGGGGCTACGTGGGCGCGGGCAAGATCCTGGAGTGGATCGACAAGGCAGGCTATGCCGCCGCCGCGGCCTGGTCGGGCCACTACGCGGTGACGGGGTACGTGGGCAACATCCACCTGCACCGGGTGGTGAACGTCGGCGACATGGTCGAGGTCGAGGCGCGGGTGGTCTACACCGGTCGGACGTCCCTGCAGGTGGTGTGCACCGTCACCAGCCACAACCCCCGCGACGACGTCAGCGTCACGAACACCCAGTGCCTGCTGGTCTTCGTGGCCATGGACTCCGAGGGCAGGCCGACGCCGGTGCCCCCGTTCACGCCCCAGGACGACTGGGAGCGCGAGGAGAACGAGCGCGCCCAGGTCCTGTCGGCGGTGCGCCGCGAGGTCGAGGACGCCATGGCGGTGCAGGCGTACACCGAAGCCACCGAGACCTGCCGCGAGACGCTGCGCTTCCTCGCCGCGCCGACGGACGTCAACTGGGGCGGCAAGGTGCACGGCGGCTACGTCATGCACTGGATCATGACGGCGGGCAAGCTCGTCGCCGAGCGGTGGTACCACGGGCACGCGCGGGCCACCTACGCCGGTGGGTTCCGCTTCTACCGGCCCATGTTCATCGGGGACCTCGTCGAGGTGGACGCCCGCCTGATCTACACCGACGGCGCCGAGATGCACGTGTCGGTCTCTGTGCGGTCCGGCGACCCGCGGGGTACGGAACTGCAGACCACCACGCACTGCACGATCGTCTACACCGCCCTCGACCACGACGACAACGAGGAGCAGGTGCGCCCCTGGGTGCCGCGCCTCCCCGAGGACCGCGCCCTCGAGCGCCACGCCCTGGACCTCATCGAGATCCGGTCCCGCTTGGGGCGTCCGGTTCCGCACGAGCCCCAAGCAAGCTGAGCCGGGCCCGCCCACGGGCCGACTCGCGCGCCCGGCACCGGGCCGAGCAGAACCGCCGGCGCCCGGCGTCCCCCGCGTCGATGAACGCGGCGCGGCAGTCCGGGGCGGCGCAGGCCCGGACCCGCTCGACCCAACCGCTCAGGTGGATGTTGGCCGCCTCGGTCAGGAGCACCGACGCGACGGCGAGGAGGAACGGGCCCGTGTTCGGGCAGCGTTCGCCCGTGTCGATCGGGGTGCCCGGTACCCGCGCATGCCATGTGGCAAGCGGCACCGGCGGTAACACGGACGCTTTCACCTCGACACCGGGGAGTTCGTGCTCGCCCAGTTCCTCCTCCAGCGCCACGAGGGCCCCCCAAGTGTCGAGGCACCGGTTGAGCACCTCGCGCCCGGCCGAGGCGTCCTCGCCGAGGAGCGCGTCGGTGAGCTGGGTGCGGAGCGTCGTGAGGGCGTCCGTGGCCGTGGCGTGCTCGAGTTCCGTGCAGGCGGCGTCATCCCAGACGGGCAGGCGCACGTGGTGGGCGCGGCCGACGTCCGCGAGCTCCAGAGGGTGCAAGGGCTTGGCCGAGGAATGCGGATTCGCGCGCGCGGCCAGGAGGGCCAGCAGGAAGCCGAGGGCGTCGGGGTGCGGCATGCCCCCAGCCTGACGCCGGCGCGCGACTCGGGGCCACCAACTCGGGTCACGCCTGTGGACAACCCCACGGGCCGCCCGCGGCGCGGGGGCATGGGGGGAGGGTGCAGGTCTTGCTGGTGGAACGTCCGGGAGCGTCAACGGGAGGCGCGCTCCCTTGACGCTCCGAGCACCTCCACCAGCAAGAGCTGGGAAACACCCCACTCCCCGACGGTGCGGGTGGTGGGGTCGGACGCGGGCGAGCGGACCTCGGGAAGGTCAGGCCCGTGTGGTGTCGCTCACCCAGATGCCCGCGTCCTCCCAGGCCTCGGTGAGGTCGGGAACCGACGCCGGGGTCACGGCCGCGGTGAGGTCGACCAGGACGGTGGTGTCGAAGCCGGCCGCCTTGGCGTCCCGCGCGGTGGCGTTCACGCAGTGGTCGGTGGCGATCCCGCAGACGTCGACCTCGGATACGCCCCGGCTGCGGAGGAACGTGGCCAGGTCGAGCCCCTGGCTGTGGTCCCGACCCTCGAACCCTGAGTAGGCCGCCGAGAACTCGCCCTTGTCGAAGATTCCGTCGAAAGCCGGCGTACCCAGGTTCGGGTGGAAGTCGGCACCCGGCGTCCCGGCGACGCAGTGGGGCGGCCAGGACTCGATGAAGTCGGGGGCGTCCGAGAAGTGCGCCCCCGGGTCGATGTGGTGGTCGCGGGTCGCCACGACGAGGGCGTAGCCGTGATCGCCCTCCAGCACCTCGCGGATGGACGCCGCCACCGCGGCCCCTCCGGCTACGGCGAGGGAGCCGCCCTCGCAGAAGTCGTTCTGGACGTCGACGACGATGAGGGCCCGGGCGGCCGGGCGTGGCGTGGTCATCATTCCTCCGGTGCGTAGGGATTGAACGTCTGGTCGCCCTCGGCGTCCAGCATGATCGTGACGATGGCGGGATACCCCTTGCTCATCTTGAACGCGGAACTCGGCAGCTCGCCGCGCACGCGCAGGTGACGCTCGCGGGCGGCCGACAACGGCTCGCGCCCGACGACCTCCCCGCCCCGCACGAGTTCGACCAGCAGGGGCCGGTCGTTGGTGTCGCTCTGGGGCGGTGCGCCGACGCCGATGACCTCCGCCTCGGCGATGCCGTTGGCGTCCAGCCGGCGCAGCGCGAACTTGCGGCCGCCGATCGAGGCCTTGTTGACGGACTTCTTGGCCACGGGGACCACCTCGGCATGCGGGTCCTCGGAGTCGGCGCGCGCCACCAGCTTGTAGACGAAGCCGGACGTCGGCGCGCCCGACCCGGTGACGAGGTTGGTGCCGACGCCGTACCCGTTGACCGGGGCCGACCGCAGGGCGGCGATCTGGAACTCGTCCAGGTCCGACGTCACGATGATGCGGGTGTTCACCGCCCCCAGTGAATCGAGCAGCTTGCGCACGTCCACGGCCTGGGTGAGCAGGTCGCCCGAGTCGAGGCGGACCGCACCGAGGCGTCCGTTGGTCAGCTCGACGCCCTTGGTGACGGCCTCGGCCACGTCGTAGGTGTCGACCAGCAGGGTGGTCCGCGCGCCGAGGGCCGCGAGCTGGGCGCGGAAGGCGTCCTCCTCCGTGTCGTGCAGCAGGGTGAAGCTGTGCGCGGCCGTCCCGGCGGTGGGGACGCCGTAGGTCCGGCCGGCCTCGAGGTTGGACGTGGAGGCGAAGCCCGCGATGTAGGCCGACCGCGCCGCGACCACCGCCGACCACTCGTTGGCGCGGCGCGAGCCCATCTCGATGCAGGGCCGGTCACCGGCCATGGCGGTCATCCGGGAGGCGGCGGACGCCACGGCGGAGTCGTAGTTGTAGATGCTCAGCAGGAGGGTTTCGAGCATGACCGCCTCGGCGAAGGTGCCCTCGACGACCATGATCGGCGAGCCCGGGAAGTAGATCTCCCCGTCGGGGTAGCCCCAGATGGTGCCGGTGAAGCGGTACTCCGCCAGCCACTGGGCCAGCCTGTCGTCGACGATGCCGTTGTCGCGCAGGAAGGTCACCGTCTCGTCGTCGAAGCGGAAGCGCTCGATGGCGTCCAGGGCTCGGCCGGTCCCGGCGACGACCCCGTAGCGGCGGCCCTCGGGGAGGCGGCGTGGGAAGAGTTCGAACACCGACCGGCGGAAAGCCGTGCCCGACCCCATGGCGGCCTGCACCATGGTCAGCTCGTAGTGGTCGGTCAGCAGGGCCGTGGTATCCAGCATGGGGTCAGCGTAGCGAGGGGCGGCCTCCGGATTCTCGGAGGGCCGCGGGGGCGCGTGACACAATGGACGCCATGTCAACGCCCGTCGTGCCGATCCGGCCGGCCCCCGGCACCGCCGTGGCCGAGCGACCGGCTGAGGACGCCCTGGCGCTGACGCCCTGGGTCACGATCGTGTGGGACGACCCGGTGAACCTGATGAGCTACGTGACCCACGTCTTCGTCACGTACTTCAAGTACGACCGCGACAAGGCCACCCGCCTGATGATGCAGGTCCACACCGAGGGCAGGGCCGTGGTCGCGTCCGGCCCCCGCGAGGAGATGGAACAGCACGTCAACGCGATGCACGGGTACGGGCTGTGGGCCACGTTGGAGCGTGATCGGTGATCGAGTTCGAGCGTCAGGGCGACGGCCTGGTCGCCTGGTTCGACGACGTCGAGGTGGTCCTGATGGCCTCCCTCGTCTCGCAGGTGGTGGAGTTGATCGGGGGAGGCCCGTCCGCGGAGACCCCGACGGACCCCTTCGCCCGGTGGGCCCGTGAGATGGGTGGGGTGGCCGACATGGATCGCTCGGACCCCGTCATCGCCCGCCTGTTCCCCGCCGCCTACTCCGACGCGGCGGCGGAGGCCGAACACCGTCGCTTCTCCGAGGCGGCGCTTCAGCAGGCCCGCGTGGCCGACTCCACCGTCGTGCTGGACGCGCTGGCCGCGACTCACGACGGGGCGGAACCGGTGGTCGTGCCGGACGCCGAGGTGGACGCGTGGCTGAAGACGATCAACGGGGTCCGCCTCAGCCTGGCCGTCCGGTTGGGGATCGAGGCTGAGTCCGACCACCACGCGCTCGAGCGCCTGTCCGCGCGAGACCCGCGCACCCAGGTGGTCGCCCTGTACGACTTCCTCGGGCACGTGTTGGAGAGCCTGGTCGAGGCCGCCCACGCGTGAAGCCGCCTTCGGCTGCGCGGTGGAGTGCCCGCAACCACGTGCTACTACTGGACGTCGTAACAAAGTAAGGCTACCCTTACTCATCGTGACCACTGCCGCCTCGACCACGCTGGACCGGGCACCTCTGGGTGCCCCGCTCCTGCTGACCGCCACCCACCCCGACGCCGGTGTCGCCCGGCGACTGGCCTCCCTCGGGATGCGTCGCGGCGTCCGGGTCAGCCTGGTGCAGGCGCTGGCCGGCGGGGGGCGCATCGTGTCGGTCGGCGGCGGCCGCATCGCCGTGGACGGGGCCGTCCTGGCGGGGCTCAGCGCCAAGGCGCTCGGGTGACCGCACCCGAGCTGATCAGCGCAGCCAAGCTGCCGACCGTCCGCGCCGCCTGCCACGGTCCCGTGGGGGAGGGGGCCGGCGCCGGGGCTCCGATCGTGGCCCTGGCCGGTGCCCCGAACGTCGGCAAGTCCACGCTCTTCAACGCCCTCACCGGGCTCCGGGCCACCACCGGCAACTGGCCCGGCACCACCGTCGACGTCGGTCGCGGCGTCTGGCGCTTCAAGCCCGACGGCAAGGTGTGTGCCTGTGGGTCCTGCTCGGACGACTGCGCCGCCAACAGCGTCAGCGAGTTCACCCTGGTCGACCTGCCGGGCGCCTACAGCCTCGACCCGCTCAGCCCGGACGAGGCGCTCACCCGCACGCTGTTGGTCGACGCGCCGGCCGGTGAGCGCCCGGACGCCGTGGTCGTCGTCGTGGACGCCGGGCACCTGGCCCGCTCGCTGTACATGGTCGCCCAGTTGCGCGAGACCACCCACCGCGTGGTGGTTGCGCTCACGATGAACGACATGGCGCGCAAGGCCGGCAGCGAGGTCGACGCGAAGGCGTTGGCCGGCGACCTGGGGTGCCCCGTCGTGGCCGTCGACCCGCGTCGCAGGGAAGGTCTGGTCGACCTGACCCGGGCCGTCCGTGAGGCGCTCGCGCGTCCGCTCCCCGCGTCCCGTCCGGTTGCCGCGGCGTCCGACGACCTCGCCCGCGACGACGAGCGCTTCGCGTGGGTCCAGGCGGCGGCCGCGCGGGCCACCACGGTGTCCGCCCGCGAGCGCGTCAGCGCGTCGGACCGGATCGACCGCGTCGCGACACACCCGATCGCCGGGCCGGCGCTGTTCCTGGCCGTGATGTGGGTGGTGTTCCAGGTCACGACCTCCGTGGCGGCCCCGCTGCAGGACGCCCTCGACGGCCTCTTCTCCGGACCCGTCTCCGAGGGCGCGCGCGGCCTGCTCGCCGCGCTGGGGCTGGGCGGGAGCTGGGTCGAGGGCCTGCTCGTCGACGGGGTCATCGCCGGTGTCGGGATGCTGTTGACGTTCGTGCCGCTGATGGCGCTCATGTTCGTCCTGCTGGCGCTGCTGGAGGACTCCGGGTACATGGCCCGCGCCGCTGTGGTCACCGACCGGCTCATGCGCCGCATCGGCCTCCCCGGCAAGGCCTTCCTGCCGCTGGTGGTGGGCTTCGGCTGCAACGTCCCGGCGATCGCGGCGACCCGCATCCTCGGCAATGCGCGCCAGCGGATCCTCGTCTCGCTGCTCGTCCCGTTCACCTCCTGCACCGCGCGACTGACCGTCTACGTGATGCTCGGGACCCTGTTCTTCGGGCGGGCCGCCGGAACCGTCGTGTTCGTCATGTACCTGGCCTCGATCGTCGCCGTCATCGGCGTCGGCCTGGCGCTGCGCGCGACCCTGTGGCGGACGATGGGCTCGGAGCCCTTGGTCCTGGACCTGCCGCCCTACCAGGTCCCGACGGCCCGGCTGACCGTCGCCGTCGCCTGGACCCGCTTGCAGGGGTTCCTGCGCACGGCGTCCGGCATCATCGTCGTGACGATCTGCGCCGTCTGGTTCCTGCAGTCCGTTCCGGCCACGCCGGGGTACGGCTTCGGTGAGGCACCGGTCCGGGAGTCGGCCTACGGCAGGGCCGCGCAGGCCATCGCCCCGGTGTTCGAGCCCGCGGGCTTCGGGCAGTGGGAGACCGCCTCGGCGCTCGTGGTCGGCTTCGTGGCCAAGGAGGCCGTCATCAGCTCCTGGGCGCAGACCTACGCCGTCGACGAGCCCGCCGAGGGTGCGGACGACCTGGGCGACTTCGGCCAGCAGGTGCGCGCCGCGTTCGAGGAATCCTCGGGCGGACACCCGCTCCCTGCCGTGTGGGCGTTCCTGTGGTTCCTGATGTCGTACACCCCCTGCGTCGCCACGCTCGCCGCCCAGAAGCGCGAGGTCGGCTGGCGGTGGACCGCCTTCGGCGTCCTGCAGGGCCTCACGGTCGCCTGGCTGGGTGCGGTGCTCATCTTCCAGGTCGGGAGCCTGTTCTGGTGAGCGGGCCGCTGTCCTCGGTGCTGTCCGCGTTCGAGGGTGGTGCGTCCTCGCTGGCCGAGGTGGGGCGGCGCACCGGCCTGGCCCCCGACGTCGTCCAGGCGGCCGTCGACCACCTCGTCCGGCTGGGTCGGCTGCAGGCCAAGGAGCTGGCCATGGGCTGTCCCTCGTCCGGGTGCGGGGCGTGCGCCTCGGCGTCCGCAGACGGGACGCCCGGGTGCGGCGCCGACGCCCCCGGCGCCGGACGCCGTGGTCCCGTCCTCGTCGCGCTGTCGCTGCGGCGGTAGGCTGACCGGTCGTGGGGAACGCGGACGCACCGATCGGTATCTTCGACTCCGGCTTCGGCGGCCTGACGGTCGCCCGCGCCGTGTGGGACCAGTTGCCGAACGAGGACATCGTCTACCTCGGTGACACCGCACGGGCCCCCTACGGGCCCAAGAGCATCCCCGAGGTACGCGAGTACGCGCTCGAGTGCCTCGACCACCTCTACGGCATGGGGGTCAAGGCCCTGGTGATCGCCTGCAACTCGGCTTCGTCCGCGGTGCTGCGCGACGCGCGGGAGCGCTATGACGTCCCGGTCGTCGACGTGATCCTGCCGGCGGCGCGGCGTGCGGTGCGGGCCACCCGCAACGGCCGCGTGGGGGTCATCTGCACCGTCGCCACCGCCAACGCGTTGAGCTATGACGACGCACTGACGGCGGTGCCGGACGTCGACCTGCACACGGCACCCTGCCCGCTGTTCGTCGACTACGTCGAGCGGGGGATCACCGGCGGCTCGGAACTCCTCGACCTGACCCGCCAGTACCTGGCGCCGCTGCAACTCGCGGACGTCGACACGCTCATCCTCGGTTGCACGCACTACCCGCTGCTGGCGGGCCTGATCTCCTACGTGCTGGGCGACGGCGTGACGCTGGTCTCCAGCGCCGACGAGTGCGCTCGGGAGACGTATCAGACCCTCACCGACCTCGACCTCGTGCACGCGGAGCCCCGCCGGGCCACGCGCCGGTTCCTGACCACGGGCAGCCCGGAGAAGTTCGAGGGCATCGGACGCCGCCTCATGAACGGCTTCGTCGACAGCGTGGAGCAGGTCTACACGGTCGGCGGCTGAGTCCCGGGTCCCTGCTTGGGGGTGACCTCGGGCGCGGCGCCCTCCAGACCAGGCTCGGCGATCGCGATGGCGCGCTCCAGCGCCTCGGACAGTTGCCACACGTGCTGGTCCTCGCGCACGGCACCCGTGACCAGCGTCGTCCGGATCTGTGCCTTCGTCATCCCCTGCACGATGGCGGGGATGCGGCGCCGCCTCAGCACCCGCATGATGTCCTTCAGTGCTTCCGCGCCCGAGGCGTCCAGCACGTTCATGCGGTGGAAGCGGAGGATGACCGCGTCGACGTCCTCCACGGTGCTGACCTCGTCGGCGAAGCGGTGGGCGTTCCCGTAGAACAGGGCGCCGTCCACACGGAAGATCGCGATGCTGTCGCGCAGGTGTTCCTGCTCGGGCGTGAGGTCGATGATGCCCTCGCGCGTGTCGGCCGGCAGGTACTGGCGGCGGACGACCGTGTACGCGGCCATGTGGCGGAGGCTCATGATCGCGGCCATCGCGACGCCCAGCAGCACGGCGGCCACGAGGTCCAGGGCCACGGTGGCGACGAAGGTGATCAGGAAGGTGTTGCGGTCGGCGCGCGTGGTCCTCGCGATCGTGCGGAACGTCCGCCAGCTCACCATGTTGGACGCCACCATGACCAGGACCCCGCCCAGGGCGGCCATCGGGATCCGTGCGACGAGTCGGCCGAGCGCCAGCATGATGACGAGCAGGACGACGGCGTGCGAGAGGGACGCCACACGCGTCCGCGCGCCGGTGCGGACGTTGACGGCGGTCCGCGCGATCGCGCCCGTGGCGGGGAGCCCGCCGAACAGGCCGCTGGCGATGTTGGCCAGGCCTTGGCCCATGAGTTCGCGGTTGGGGTTGGTGCGGGTCAGGTCGGGCACCATACCGTCGGCGACGCGGGCGCTCAGCAGCGACTCCAGGGCGGCGAGGGCGGCCACGGCGACGGCGGGTGCGGCGAGCGCCCGGACGGTGTCCAGGTCGATCGGGGGCAGCGACGGGGCGGGCAGGGTCGAGGGCAGGACGCCGATGCGGGCCACGTCGAATCCGGTCAATTCCACGGCCACGGTGGCGATGACGATGGCGATCAGGGACATGGGCAGGTGGGGTGCGAGCTTGCGTCCGACGAGGTGGATGACCACGACGAGCGCGGCCACGACCAGCGGACGCCACGCGGTGGACCAGTCGGTGGCCATGGCGGTCAGCCAGGCGGCCACGACGGAGGACTCCGCGTGGGCGGCCGGGGTGCCGAGCAGGAGGGGCAGCTGTTGGAGGGCGATGATCACGCCGATGCCCATGGTGAAGCCCTCGATCACCGAGTGGGGCAACAGGTCGACCGACCTGCCCAGTCCGGTGACCGCCATGGCGACGACGATCACGCCCCCCATGAGCGCCAGCGTCGGGATGGCGCCCAGACCGAAGGTGCTGATCACGGGCAGCAGCACCACGGTCATGGCGCCGGTGGGCCCGGAGACCTGCAGGTGGCTGCCGCCGAAGATGGCGGCGACGAGGCCCGCGATGATCGCGGTCGCCAAGCCGGCCGCCGCGCCCGCGCCGGATGCCACGCCGAAGCCGAGCGCCAACGGCAGCGCCACGACGCCGACGGTGATGCCGGCGAGCAGGTCCTTGCGCCACGAGCGGGGCAGTTCCGCGTAGTCGGACGGCCTCGGCCACAGCCCCTTGAGGTCGACCAGCTTCTCGCCGGCCGTCCCCAGGGCCTCCTGGAAGTTCTCGCGCACCGTCGCCTGCGGCGGTTGGATCCGGTAGTCCTTGTCCACGATCGTCCCCCTGTCGAGGGCACGATACGCCCGGGGCCCCGGACGGCCCAACGCAGCCTGCAACCGGGGGCGTCGTCCGGCTCCCTCGCCGGTCGCCGGTAGGGTTGCCGGCGTGACCGAACGCTTCGATGGACGTGCCCCCGACCAGCTCCGTGCCGTGCGCTTCACGCGCCACTGGCTCGACCACGCCGAGGGCTCGGTGCTGGTCGAGTTCGGGAGGACCCGGGTGCTGGTGGCGGCGTCGGTGACCGAGGGCGTCCCGCGCTGGATGAAGGGGCAGGGCCGGGGCTGGGTCACTGCCGAGTACGAGATGTTGCCGCGCTCGACCCACACCCGCTCCGACCGCGAGTCCCGCAAGGGAAGGGTCGGCGGCCGCACCCATGAGATCTCGCGCCTGATCGGCCGCGCCCTCCGCGCCGTCATCGACTACGAGGCGCTCGGTGAGAACACCATCGTCATCGACTGCGACGTCCTGCAGGCGGACGGGGGGACGCGCACGGCGTCCATCACCGGCGCCTACCTCGCACTGGCGGACGCCGTGGCCCACCTGCGGGCGAGGGGCGCGCTGAAGGGTGAACCGCTCAAGGGCTCGGTCGCCGCCATCTCGGTGGGGGTGGTCGACGGGCAGCCCGTGCTCGACCTCCCCTACGAGGAGGACAGCACGGCCGAGGTCGACATGAACATCGTGATGACGGGGGACGGCAAGCTGATCGAGGTGCAGGGCACCGCCGAGGGGGAGCCGTTCGACCGCGACGTCCTCGACCGGCTGCTCGACCTGGGGGCGCTCGGGTGCGCCGAGCTGACCCGCCTGCAGGCGGAGGCCCTGGCCTCGTGATCGGCCGCGTGGTCCTGGCGACCCACAACCCCAAGAAGCTGGCCGAGCTCCGGCGCATCGCGGGGGCGAACGGCACGGGCCTGGAAGTCATCGGCCTGGACGACGTCGGGTCGTTCCCCGAGCCGGCCGAGACCGAGGCGTCCTTCGAGGGCAACGCCCTGGTCAAGGCCCGCGCCGCGGCGTCCGCGACGGGGTTGCCGGCGCTGGCCGACGACTCCGGCCTGGAGGTCGACGTCCTCAACCGGATGCCCGGGGTCCGCACCGCTCGCTGGGCGGGGGCCAAGGCGTCCGACGAGGCGAACCGCCGCCTCGTGCTCGCGCAGGTCGACGACGTCCCGGACCCCCACCGCACCGCCCGCTTCGTGTGCGCCGTGGCGCTGGTCCTGCCCGACGGCACCGAGCACGTGCTCCGCGAGACGCTGGAGGGACGCCTGGCGTTCGAGGAGGTCGGGGAGAACGGGTTCGGCTACGACCCGATCTTCATCGCCGACGGGAACCACGTCACCAACGCGCAGCTCACGCCGGAGGAGAAGGATGCGATCAGCCACCGCGGCAAGGCCGTCCGGGCGATGGTCGCGCACATCGAGCGCCTGAACGAGGCCGCGCGCCCCACCGAGGAGGAGAAGTGACCAACCACGCCGACGAGCAGTATCTCGCGTTGCTGCGACGCATCCTCGATGAGGGGGCGCGGAAGTCCGACCGGACGGGCACCGGCACGCTCAGCGTGTTCGGCCACCAGATGCGGTTCGACCTCGCCGAGGGGTTCCCGCTGCTGACCACGAAGAAGCTGCACACCCGCTCGATCTTCGGCGAGCTGCTGTGGTTCCTGCGCGGCGACACCAACATCGCCTGGCTGCACGAGAACGACATCACGATCTGGGACGAGTGGGCCGACGAGAACGGCGACCTCGGCCCGGTGTACGGCGCCCAGTGGCGCGCGTGGCCCGCCCCCGACGGTCGGCACATCGACCAGTTGGCCCAGGTCGTCCAGCAGATCAAGGACTCACCGGACTCCCGGCGGCACGTCGTTGTCGCCTGGAACCCGGCCGAGGTGGACGCCATGGCCCTGCCGCCGTGCCACATGATGTTCCAGTTCTACGTCGCCGACGGCAGGCTGTCGTGCCAGATGTACCAGCGCAGCGCCGACACGTTCCTGGGCGTGCCGTTCAACATCGCCAGCTACGCGCTGCTGACCCACATGGTCGCGCAGGTGACCGGGCTGCAGCCGGGTGAGTTCGTGCACACGTTCGGTGACGCGCACCTCTACAGCAACCACCTCGAGCAGGCGCGCCTGCAGCTGACCCGGGAACCCCGGCCGCTGCCCACGCTGCGGCTCAACCCGGACGTCACCGAGATCGACCGCTTCGAACTCGCCGACATCACGCTCACCGACTACGACCCGCACCCGGCGATCAAGGCGCCGATCGCGGTCTGACGGCTCGCGCCCGCGCGAGGATCGGTAGGATCCGCGCATGCCCGTCGTCGCCATCGCCATCGTCGCCGCCAATGGTGTGATCGGAGACGGCAAGAAGCAGCCCTTCGAGTTCGCCGAGGACTGGGCGCGCTACAAGCGCGTCACCTCGGGCCACCCCATGATCATGGGCCGGGCGACGCACGACGCCATCGGACGGTGGCTGCCCGGGCGCACGACCATCGTCGTGACGCACTCGCCGCACGCCGTGGAGCTCCCGAGCGACGGCCGGGCCGACGCCCGCACCGCGACGTCGGTGGCCGAGGCGCTCGACGTGGCGCGAACGCTCGACGACACGGTCTACGTCGCCGGTGGGGGGCAGGTGTACGTCCAGGCCTGGGACGACCTGGACGAACTCGACCTCACCGAGGTGCACGCGGACGCCGAGGGATCGGTGCTCTTCCCCGACATCGACCCGGACGTCTGGGAGGAGTACCGCCGCGAGCCCCGCGGTGCGTTCGACTTCGTCGGCTACCGCCGCCGCGCGGCGGCTCAGTAACCGATCGACCAGCCCTCCAGCACACCGCGGGCGTACGCCGCCTGCCCGACGTGCACGGCGGCGTCGTCGATCGTGCTGACCAACCGGACGCCGCGGGTCACGTGCGGCGTCCAGGCGGTGTCGATCACCTCGTCGAGGTCGTCCGCCGACAGGCTCCGGGCGTACTCCTCGACGGAGGCGACCACGGCGGCGAGGTAGCCCAGCAGGTCGCCGGCACTCGTCACGCGCAGGGCCGACACCTCGCCGGGGCCGTCGCCGAAGCCGAAGTCGCCGGCCCCGCGGGCCACGCCCGTGCGGGTCGCCCAGTCGCCGGACACCCAGACCTCGGCGCTGCCCCGGAGGGCGGCGACCTGGACGTCCTGCTGGCGGGCCGCGTGCCAGATCAGCCAGGCGATGGAGTTGGACCGCCCGCCCGGCATGCTGTGCAGGGTGTCGTCGGTGATGTCGTCGAGCACCTGCTGGGCCGCGTGCACGGGGCGCTGGGCGGCGTCGATGAGCAGTGCGGTGGCGTCCATGGATCTCCTCCTCAGATGGGCTGCTTGGAGCCCGCTTCATAGTTGCGGCCGGTCAGGAAGCTGTGCAGGTAGTCGTCGGCGAGCAGCTTGGGGATCTGGTGCCGGTGCTGAGGGGAGGGGTCGAAGACGAGCGTCTTCTCGCCGTCGACCTCCTTCACCGGGATGTTGTAGTCGGCGTGCTGTTCGGCGAACGCCACCAGGGACTCGGTCGTCAGGTGGGCGGCGTAGTCGGCGTCCGCCGCCACGATGCGGGCCACGGCGGTCATCTTCGCCCGCAGGGTGGGATCGTCCTCCACCGCCTTGGCCAACTCCTCGTGCCCTTCGATGCGGACGCGCTGGCTGACGGCCGCGAACGTCGTCCGGGCCAGCGTGCGTGCCTTGGTGTCGGCCTGCAGCTTCGTCTGGATCAACGACACGGCGGTGAAGAAGGCGTACCCCGCGCAGGTGTAGGCGTCGAAGCGGGGCTCGTAGAACAGCACCTCGCCGCCGACCTCGACGTAGTGGCCATCGCGGGGGACCAGGGTGACCTGCTTGCGGCGGACCGCGATGCCGGCCCCCTTCAGGCGGTAGGCGACGACGGCGCCGTCGCCCCGGCCGATCGTGTGCGCGAGGGCGACGACGGCGGTGTCGTCGGCGCCGGTGTCGGTGGGCACGTCGTTGCCACGGATCGTCGCGTCCACCTCGGCGAACTCGGGCATGTCGGCCAGCGGCTCGACCAGCACCTGGGCCGCATTCGTCTGGTAGCTGGGGTCGTACGCGACGAACTCGCGTCCGGTCAGCCCGGACGCCGCCGACAGCACGTCGTCGGTGACCCGGTCGGAGAAGGCCCCATCGACCGTGAAGCGGAGGACGGCCGCCTCGGACAGCGAGCCGCCCCGCAGCACGTGGTTGGTGAGGACTCGGTCGGGGTCTGCGAGGGCCGCCTCGAGGGCGGCTCGGGCCTCAGCGTGCACGGGGACTCCTGAGCTGGATGGCCACGTCATCGGTCAGGAAGTGGCACTCGAGGCGCGCGTCCTGGGCGACGTGGCGGGCGGGGGTGAGCAGGTGGACGACCGTGTTGTTGGTAGCGGTGACCTCGTAGAGGCGGAAGCCGACCGCGAGCACGGGGTTGAGGTGGAACAGGCCGGCCCGGACGTAGATCAGGGCCAGGAGCGTGAGCACGAAGCCCGTGGCGGCCAGGGCCGGACCGGGTGCCGTGACCAGGAGGGCGATCACGAGGGGGGCCAGGTAGGAGCTGGTGAACTGGATGACGCGCTCGTCGGCGCGCCGCACCTGCTTGGCGGTGAGGGGTTCGGCCTGCCGGCGTCTGAGCGCGGCGATGACGGCCAGGAGGAGGAGCACCGCCAGCACGCAGGCGCCGACGATCACCCACGCCCACCACCCGAGGTCGGGCAGGCGCGCCAGCGCAACGGCGGCCACCACCGGCGCGAACGCCGAGAGCAGCAGCCCGAGTCGCACGATCACTCCCATGCGGGGGAGTCTAGGGACCCCGTCCGACATTCGGCGGCGCCCACGTGGACCGAGGTCACCAGGCGATGGGCCGGGGGATGGCCCCTAGGCTGGGCGGGTGCGCTCGGCAGCCTCCATCCTGCACCTCGACCTGGACGCGTTCTTCGCGGCGGTCGAGCAGCGTGACAAGCCCTCACTGCGGGGCAAGCCCGTCATCGTGGGCGGTGTCGGACCGCGCGGGGTCGTGGCCACCGCGTCCTACGAGGCGCGGACGTTCGGGGTGCACTCGGCGATGCCGACCCACGAGGCGCGCAGGCTGTGCCCCCACGCCGCCTTCCTCACGGGGCGGTTCGTCGCCTACCGGGAGAGCTCCGCGATCGTCATGGGGATCCTGCACGGACTCTCGCCGCTGGTGGAGCCGCTGAGCCTGGACGAGGCCTTCGTCGACCTGGCCGCGGGGCCGACGACGGACTTCTCGGTGGAGGCCGTGCACGCCCTGGCCGAGCAGGTGCGCGTCCGCGTGCGCGAACGGACCGGCGGGCTCACGGCCTCGGTGGGCATCGGGTCGAGCAAGTTCATGGCCAAGGTGGCCAGCGAGTTGGCGAAGCCCGACGGCGTCCGCGTCGTTGCGCCCGGCACGGAGGCCGACACCATCGCCGACCTGCCGGCGCGCGTCATCCCCGGGGTGGGGCCGGCGACCATGGAGCGACTCGCCCGGCTCGGCGTGAAGACCGTCGCCGACATCCGCCGGCTCAGCCACGGCGAGGTCGTCCGCGAACTCGGCCGGGCGTCGGGGGAGTGGGTGTACGCGCTGGCGTTCGCACGGGACGACCGGCCCGTGGTGGCCGAGCGGGAGGCCAAGTCGATCTCCGTCGAGGACACGTTCGAGACCGACATCTCCGACCGCGCCGACCTCGACGCGATCATCGAGCGTGACGCACGCATCGTCGCCGAACGCGTGGCCCGCAGCGGGCTGTTCGCCCGCACGGTGACCCTCAAGGCGAAGCGGCCCGACTTCACGACGCTGTCCCGGTCACTGACGCTGAACGGTGCCACCGACCGCCCCGAGGTCATCGGCCGGATCGCGAGGGGGCTGCTGGACGGCGTCCCCATCGAGACCGGGTTCCGCCTGCTCGGGGTGGGCGTGGCCAACTTCACCGAGGCCGCCCAGGAGGAGCTGTTCGAGCCGGACGCCGTGGGTGCGGTCGTCCAGTCGGTCACCGCCGCGGACGTGCCCGCGTCCGCGTACCCGACGCCGACCCGGGACGCCGACCCGTCGATCAGGCCGCGCTGGCGACCGGGCTTCCTGCCCGGCGCCGACGTGGTGCACGACGAGTTCGGGGCCGGCTGGGTGTGGGGTTCCGGACTGGGGCGGGTGACCGTGAGGTTCGAGACCGCCGAGACGGGCCCCGGTCCCGTGCGGACCCTCAGCGAGGACGACCCTGCGTTGCACCTGGTCGACCGGCGCTCGCCGGTGTCCGAATCCGCGCCCACCGGACCGGGCTGGGCCCGATCCATGACCGACGAGGAGACATGATGCGCCGGCGCCGATCACCCAGCACACCCCGGGTTGCGCCCGTGGAGCTCACCGGCCTCGGCACGGCCGACGCGGACGACCTGGGGGCGGGCGTGCTGCTCGAGGCGGTGCGCGTGGCGTCCGTCGCACTGCCACCGGTGAACCTGGCCGGTGCCGAGTTGACCGAGGTCGTGTTCGACACCGTCACGGCCGACGACGTGGACCTCACGGGAGCCCGACTCCGCGAGGTCCTGTTCACCGACGTTCGCCTCACGTCGCTGCGGGGGCCGCGCGGTGACTGGCAGGACTCCCAGCTGTCGGGTCGCCTCGGGGTGCTGGACGCGCACGGTGCCCGCTGGCGTTCGGTCATGCTGACGGGCTGCAAGATCGACCTGCTGTCCCTGCGGGGCGCCGAGGTGGAGGACCTGCTGCTCCGGGACTGCTGGGTGGGGGAGCTCGACGTGTCCGGGTCACGCCTGACACGGGTGCGCTTCGAGGAGACGCGCGTGGGCACCCTCGAGGCCGCCGACCTGCGCAGCGAGCACCTGGACCTCCGGGGGGCCCAAATTGAGCGGTTCGTGAACCTGACCTCCCTGCGCGGGGCACTGGTCACGCCGGAGCAGGTGACCGCCTGGGCACCGCTGCTCGCCCAGGCGCTGGGGTTCCGGGTCGTGGAGGACGCGTGATGCTGCTCCTGATGGCCGCCTGACCTCCTTGGCCCCAAGGGCCCGCCGCCGGCTAGCCGACGCGGACGTCGGCGTCGAGCGCCGGCAACTCGACGAACGTGCGCCCCGGAGCCATGGCGAGCGGACGCCCGTCGTCCAGGGTGAACGAGAACGGCGCCTCCACCGCGCCCTTGGACCACGTCCCCCGCACGTGTGTGCCGCCATGGGCGTAGACGAAGGTCCCGGATCCGTCGATGATGTCGTGGATCGGGTCGGGCGTCCCGCTGCCCGGGGCCAACTTGGCGACGCGCTGGCCGGCGCGGATGACGAGGACGTTGTCGGTGGTGACCCGCTGGCCGTCGGCGAGTACGTGGGGACCCCACGGCTCGCTGCGCGCGTAGACGCCGGCGGCCGCGTCCCAGTCGTACCCCATGGTGTACGAGCCGGCCGTCTTCCACGGAACCCGGATGGTCACCGCTGGAGCCGCTCCGAGGGTGGACACCTCGGCGTCCGTCGCGGCGAAGGGAAGGTAGGGCTGGGCCGGCCCGGCGCTGAACGGCTCGCGCGCCAGACGCGCCAGCACCGCCGGATGGCACACGACCGCACGGTCGTAGTAGGTCTTCCCGTTCAGGGTCCGCACCCTGCTGCGGTCGATGGAGTAGGCGCCGTCCCCCTTGGCGCGCATGTAGGTCAGGGAGATGTCGACCTGCGCGCCGAACTGGGCCGCATAGTTGCCGACCCACTCCGAATGCCCGGTGCTGCCGACCACCGCGCGCATGGGGGCCAGCAGGGGGACGTCGACCGGGCGCACCGATCGGACGGGCGCCACCTTGTCGGGGAACGTCGTGTGGAACACCGGGACCAGTCGCGTCGCGCTCTCCCCGCGGGCGTCGGCATAGCCCTCCAGTTGCACGAAGACGATGTCCGCCGCGTTCAGGCCGACCTGCGGGTGTTCGTTGCGATTGTCGGGCACCTTGACGGCGATCGCGGCGTGCGCGGCGGCGGAGGGGTCCTCGAGGAGCCGCCCGGTCAGGGGCCAGCGCGGTGCGGGAGGCGGAGCAGGGGCGGGAGGCTCGGGGGTGGGGATCGGCGTGGGGGTCGGCGTGGGCGTGGGGGTCGGCGTGGGAGAGGGCGCCGACACCGTCGGCTGGGTGCACCCGGCGAGCGACGCACCGACGGCGCCGAAGAGGAGGAGTACTGTCCTGCGGTGCACGAGGCGTCCTTGCGTCGATGGGTGCTGATTTCGCCCATTGTCGCCGAGCCGGGGGGTGTTCGCACGCGATTGCGGGGACGGCGCGTCGCCACGCGGGGGGCAGGGCCCGTGGCCGAGAGCCCTAGAATGGCCCTCGCGCCGGGGTGGTGGAATGGCAGACACGCTGGTTTTAGGTACCAGTACCGCGAGGTGTGAGGGTTCGACTCCCTTCCCCGGCACGCAGGGGGTGTCCGCGCGCAGGGCGTCAGGCCAGCAGGTCCAGAACGGCCTTCTCCAGCCCGGCCTGGCGCGAGGACGCGCTGCGGTACGTCTTCGTTGCCGCCTGCCCGATGGTGGAGCCGGATTCGTAGGCGTCCACGACCCGGGGATCGATGTACGACGACCGGGCGACGGTGGGCGTGTTGCCCAGGTAGCCGGCGACCTCGAGCGTGGCCTGCCTGACCGCTCGCTTGCGGGACGCCTGGGTGTCGCCCGCCTCCTCGGTCAGGGCGAGCGACTCGGCCGCGAGGACGCTCGCGTGCCACGTCCTGAAGTCCTTGGCAGTGAAGGCCCCCCCGAACAGGTCCGCGAGGTAGGCGTTCACGTCGGACGACGAGAGGTCGCGCCAGGTGCGGCCGTCCCTCCACGCCAGGAGACGGGCACTGGGGTCGGGTCGCCTCCGCATGAGGTCCAGGGCGGCGATGGCGGCGGGGTCGTCGACGGCGATGGAGTGCGGCACTCCGGACTTTCCCACGAACGAGAAGAGCAGCGCGTCCTTGTGTCGTCGCACGTGCCGCCGCTCGAGCGTCGTCAGCCCGAACGACCCGTTCGCGTCCGTGTAGGCGTCGTTCCCGATGCGGAAGTAGCCCACGTCCAGCAGGCGCACCGCCGTCGCGCAGGCGCGCTCACGTGGCATGCCCTCCAGCGACAGGTCGGACTGGATGCGCCGCCGGACTCCGGGGAGCAGGGCCGCGGCCTCCGCGACGCGGTCGAACTTGGAACGGTCCCGCTTCGCCCGCCACTGGGGGTGGTAGAGGTACTGGCGACGCCCGGCGGCGTCCGTGCCGGTGGCTTGCAGGTGGCCGTTCGGCACCGGGCAGATCCAGACGTCGGTCCAAGCCGGTGGGATCGCGAGCGCCTTCACACGCTCGACCTCCTCGGGTGGCAGGGCCGCACCCGTGGCGTCCGTGTAGCTGAAGCCCTTCCCACGCCGTCGGCGCGTGTGGCCGGGCATGCGGGGGCTGACGCGTCGAAGGCGGGCCATGGGTCGATGCTAGCGACCGCATCCGCGCTTGTCAGCGGCGGAGTTCGGCGTGCACCCGCTCGATCACGCCGAAGTGCAGGCGGTCGGACGCCACGGGCACCAGCCCCGCGTGGGCCAGGTGGAGGTAGGGACGCCGCGTCCAGTACTCACCGTGCCTGCCGGTGACGGCCTCGAGGCCGCGCTGCCCCCAGCGCAGCGGGGGCGCTGTCGACACGACATGGTCGACCAGCAGGAGGGAGCCGCCGGGTTTGAGCACCCGGGTCATCTCGGCCAGGGAGGCGTCCACCGAAGGGACACTGCACAGGACCAGGGTGCACACGACCGTGTCGAACGACGCCGCCGCGAAGGGGAGCGCCTCGGCGTTCCCCTCCCGCAGCTCCGCCGTGACACCCAGTTCGCGGGCGCGTTGGCGGGCCTGCTGGAGCATCGCGGGGGAGAGGTCGACACCGGTGAGGTCCAGGACGGCCGGGTAGTGGGGCAGGTTCGCCCCCGTACCGATGCCCACCTCCAGCGTCCGCCCCGTCGCCCGCGTGCAGGCCCACGCGCGGCTCGCTGCGAGGAAGGGCCGCTCCAAGGGTGCGGTCGCGCGGTCGTAGCGGTTCGCGACACGGTCCCAGGACTCGGCTGTCGACATGCCCCGATGGTGCCACGCGGCGCAACAAGGGGCCACGGCCGGCCGGCGACCTCAGATGCCGAGGTCGCGCCGCAACTTGGCGACGTGACCGGTCGCCTTGACGTTGTACTGGGCCACCGAGATCGTCCCGTTGCCCTCGGCGTCCACGTCGACGACGAAGGTGGAGCGGATCACTCCCTCCAACTCCTTGCCGTAGAGCATCTTCTTCCCGAAGGCGCCATAGGCGTTCATCACCGAGCGGTCCTCGTCCGCGACCAGGGTGACGTCGAGGTCCTCCTTGGTCCTGAACGCCGCCAGCTTCGCGGGCGTGTCGGGTGAGATGCCCACCACGTCGAAGCCGGCCTGGCCGAACTCGCCCGCCGTGGCGGTGAAGTCGACGGCCTGCGTCGTGCACCCCGGCGTCATGGCTGCCGGGTAGAAGTAGACGATCACGCGCCGTCCGGCGTAGTCCGAGAGGGAGACCGTCTTGCCGTCGGCGTCCGGGAGGGAGAAGCTCGGGGCTGCGTCGCCCACCTTCAGTCTGGCCATGCCGCCAGCCTAGCCAATGGCATAGGGTGGGCAGGGCACCGACCGCGACGCTTGAGAGAGGACCGAACGTGGCACAGGGAACCCGTTCCAAGGAGCAGATCCAGGCCGAGATCGCTGCGGCACGCGAGCGGTTGGCGAGCAACGTGGAGGGGTTGATCACGCAGGCCCACCCCAAGGCAGTGGCGGCCCGAACGGTGCAGGATGCCAAGGCCTTCGCCGCGGGCGAGTTCGAAGCCGCGAAGGCCCAGTTCGTCGAAGTCGACGGCTCGCCCCGGGTGGCCCGCATCGCGGCGCTGGCCGTCGCAGCGGTGGGGACGGTGGCCTTCCTCATGGTGGTGCGTGGCCTCGCTCGCCGGTAGGGCGCACATTGTGGTTGAGGAACAGCTCCTGGTCAAGGGGCCGGCCCATGGTCAAGAGTCCGTGACAATCCCGGTCAACCGCGTCTGACAAGCGGTTTCTTTCGGCCCGAAGAGTTTTTGTCATCACAAAGTCAAGCATTGGTAACGATGGCCCTTGCCCCTTCCGGACGTGGTCTCCCGAGGCATAGCTTTGTCCTCACCAGCGGTGTGCCAACGCACTGCTCCACCCACACAGGAGTGAGGTTTGATGACCAGCAAGACCATGAAGCGTGCGCTCGTGGCGTCGTTGTCCGCCGTGGCCGTCCTCGCGACCGCCGCGTGCTCCTCAACCCCAGCCTCGACCGGATCCGCTGCACCGGGCGGAGCCGCCGGTTCCGCGGCGAACTGGGACGAGAAGGGTCCCATCACCTACGCGCAGGGCAAGGACACGTCCGGCAACCTCAAGGCCGAGATTGACGAGTGGAACGCCGCCAACCCCAACGAGAAGGTCACCTTCGTCGAGTTGAGCGACTCCGCCGACCAGCAGCGTGACGCGATGATCCAGCGCGCCCGCGCCAACTCGGGTGAGTTCACCGTGATGAGCGTCGATGTCGTGTGGACCGCCGAGTTCGCCGCCAACGGCTGGCTCGAGGAGCTTCCCGCCGACAAGGCGCCCCTCACGGGCCACCTCAAGGGCTCCATCGACTCGGTCACCTACTTCAACAAGGTCTACGCCTACCCGTCGACCTCCGACGGCGGCATGCTCTACTACCGCAAGGACCTCCTGGACGCCAAGGGCTTGGAGGCCCCGGAGACCTGGGACGAGATGAAGGCCGCGTGTGACGCGATCCTCCCCGAGCAGTCCGGCATGGCCTGCTACGCCGGTCAGCACCAGAAGTACGAGGGCCTGACCTGCAACATCGCCGAGGCCGTCAACTCCGCCGGCGGCGAGTTCCTCACCGAGGACGGCAAGCCCGCCGTCGATTCCCCGGAGGCCATCGCGGGCGTCCAGTGGATGGTGGACGGCTTCGATTCCGGCATGATCCCGGCCGAGGCCATCACCTGGAAGGAGGAGGAGTCCCGCCAGGCGTTCCAGGACGAGAAGATCCTCTTCCTCCGCAACTGGCCGTACGTGTGGAACCTCGCCCAGAAGACCGACGGCTCGTCCAAGGTCGCCGGCAAGATCGCGGTCGCCCCGCTCCCCGGCAAGGACGGCCCCGGCGTGTCCACCCTCGGTGGGCACAACATGGGCATCTCCAAGTACGCCAAGAACAAGGGCACCGCGCTCGCGTTCATCAAGTGGATGAACTCGGAGGAGAACCAGAAGCGCCGCCTCGAGAGTGCCTCGCTGGCCCCGTCGCTGGAGGCGCTCTACGACGACTCTGCGCTCCAGGAGAAGTTCCCGTACCTGAGCACGCTGGGTGACTCGATCGCCGGGGCGAAGTCCCGCCCGAAGGCCGTCAAGTACGGTGACGTGACGCTGGCCATCCAGGACGCCACCTACTCCGCCCTGCAGGGCCAGAAGGACGCCAAGTCCGCCTTCACCGAACTGCAGTCCAAGCTCACCGAGCTGACGAAGTAAGTCCGCCAATCACTGAGTCGGCCCGGTGCGCTTCGCACCGGGCCGACTCGGTGGCACACGAGGAGAGGGCTCCATGACAGCACAGACCCAACTCGCAGGCCCGACGGTGCAGCAGTCGACTCCGACCAAGCGCAAGAAGAACCCCCTCAGCGACGGTCAGGACGCACTTGGCGCGCTCCTGGTGTCGCCGACCCTGCTCGTGATCGCCGTGGTCGTCGGCTTCCCGATCGTGTTCTCGATCCGGGAGTCGTTCTTCCGGGCGAACCAGGGCGTGGACCCGACCACCGGCATGGTCGCCCAGGGCGAGACCTTCGTCGGGTTGCAGAACTTCACGGACATCTTCACCAACCCGCAGACGATCGTCGCGGTGTGGGGGAGCATGGACCGCCTGATCAACGCCTTCATCAACACCACGTTCTTCACCGTCGTGTGCGTGGTCCTGGAGACGGTCATCGGCGTGGCCATGGCCGTCATCATGAGCAAGGCGTTCAAGGGACGCGGGCTCGTCCGCGCCGCCATCCTCGTGCCCTGGGCGATCCCGACCGTCGTGTCGGCCAAGATGTGGGGCCTGATCTTCGACGCCAACGGCGTCATGAACCGCATCACGGGACAGGGCACCCTCTGGCTGGCGGACAATGCGTCCTCCCAGTGGGCGATCATCATCTCCGACGTCTGGAAGACCGCGCCGTTCATCGGGCTGCTGACGCTCGCAGGCCTGCAGACCATCCCCGACGAGGTCTACGAGGCGGCACGGGTGGACGGGGCGTCCGCCTGGCAGCAGTTCACCCGCATCACCCTGCCGATGGTCAAACCGGCCCTCGTCGTCGCCGTCCTCTTCCGCACGCTCGACACGATGCGCATGTTCGACCTGCCGTTCGTCATGATCGGCCCCGGCAAGTACTCCGTCGAGACGCTCTCGATGTTCGCCTACTTCGAGAACAACGCGCTGCGCTACGGCCCGGCGGCCGCGTATTCGATCGTCCTGTTCCTCTACATCGTCCTGGTGGCCTTCGTCTTCGTGAAGCTCCTGGGTGCCGATGTCGTGGGCGATCCCGAGCAGGCGGCCATCGCCGAGAAGCGCAAGCGTCAGAAGGCGGCGGCCAGGCTCGCCAAGAAGGAGGGCCGTCCGGCCCCGGCACTCGCAGCCAGCACGATCACGAACGGAGACTCGGCGTCATGACCGCACCCGCGCAAACCCCGAGCCGCACGTCGGCATCCGAGGTCCAGGAACTCGCCCGAGCCAAGCGCAGCACGAAGGACACCCTCGTCCTCGCCGGCGGCCTCATCGGCATGGCCTTCATCATCCTGTACTGCCTGCTGCCGTTCTACTGGATGGTCGTCTCCTCGCTGCGACTGCCGAGCATGGGGCGCAGCACCGACTTCATCCCGAACCCGGTGTCGGTGGAGAACTACATCGGCGTCTTCGACCCACGTAACCAGTTCACCGCGGCGATCATCAATTCGGTCATCGTCTCCTCGGTGACCACGGTGCTGACGCTGGTGTTCGGCATCCTGGCCGCGTACGCGCTGGCCCGGCTGCGTTTCCGCCTCAAGGGCGTCGTGCTGGCGATCATCATCGCCTGTTCGATGTTCCCGGGCATCACGCTGCTGATCCCGCTGTTCAAGTTGTTCACCGGCGCCTATCCGGCCGTCCCGATCAACTGGATGAACACCTACCAGGCGCTGATCATCCCCTCGCTCTCGTTCGGCCTCCCGCTGTGCGTGTGGAATCTCACCGCGTTCTTCCGCCAGCTGCCCGTCGAGTTGGAGCAGGCGGCCATGGTGGACGGGTGCACGCCCGCCCAGGCGTTCCGCAAGGTGATTCTCCCGCTGGCCGCCCCGGGCGTGTTCACGACCGCGATCATCACGTTCATCGCGGTGTGGAACGAGTTCATGATCGCGAACACGTTCGTGACCCGGGCCGACATGTACACCACCACCGTGGCGGTCTCGAAGTTCACCGGCCAGTACGGCTACGACACCCCGTGGGGAACCATCATGGCGGCCGGTGTCATCATGACGGTCCCGCTCATCGCCCTGGTGCTTCTCTTCCAGCGGCGCATCGTGGCCGGCCTCACCGCGGGCGGCGTCAAGTAGCGGATCCCGCACAAGCCAGAAGCCCGTCCCACCAAGGTGGGACGGGCTTCTTGTCTGGTACACCGCCAGGGACTCGAACCCTGAACCCGCTGATTAAGAGTCAGCTGCTCTGCCAGTTGAGCTAGCGGTGCGCGCGAGGAGAAACTATAGACCCATCGCTCCCGATTTGCGAAATCGGCGGTTGCCGCCGCCGATCTCACCGTCGGACGAACGCCAACCGCTCCCTCCGGAGGCCGTCGTGCAGGTCCCGGGCGCGCGCCAAGGGCTCGAGCGGACGCCCCAGCGCCAGCTCCAGCAGCCAGTCGGCCAGGTCGGGATTGCGGGCCAGCACGGGGCCGTGCGGGTAGGTGCCGATCACCCGTCCGGACGCCGAGACCGCCCCCTCCGTGCCGTCCCCGTTGTTGCCCAGCCCGACCTCCACCCGGGCGAGCGGCGTGGCGTCCGGCCCGAGCACCGTGTAGCCGCCGTGGTTCTCGAAGCCGGTGAGGACGTAGTCGCTGCCGTCCGGCTTGGTCCAGTGCGTCAGGACCTCGCCGACGGCCCGGCGGGGGCCACGGCGGGTGGTGACGTCGAGCAGTCCGAGCCCCTCACGGACCTCGTCGTTCTCGCCCGTGGTGAACGTGTGCCCGCAGATCTGGTAACCCGCGCAGACGGCGAACAGCACGGCTCCGGCGTCCAGGGCCCGGAACAGGCCGCCGTCCTCCTTCAGCGCACGGACGGCGGTGGTCTGGGCCGCGTCCTCGCCGCCGCCCAGCAGGTAGATCGCCCCATCCTCGGGCAGCGGCGTGCCGGGCTCGACGAACACCACCTCGGCGGGGATGCCGCGCCACTCGAGACGCTTGGCCAGGACGCGGCTGTTGCCCTGGTCGCCGTAGATGCCCAGGAGCGACTGGTAGACGACGACGATCTTCACGGGGGCCTGGGTCATCGCAGTCCTGCCATCTTGAGGAGCTTCTGGAACGGGGTGTAGGTCGAGATCAGGTCGACCGGCTGCGGCTGGTCCTTCACGGACGCCAGCGCGGCGGCCAGGTCGATGACCACCTCGTGGGACACCTCGGCGTACTCGAGCCGTACGGCGAGGTCGTGGGCACGCGGGCCGGTGCACACGACGTGCTTGCCCGCGAGTTGCTCGAAGTCGACGTCCCACAGCCAGGAGACGTCCTTGCCGTCCGCGGCCACGGCGTCGATGGCCAGCACCACGGTCGGCGTCGTCAGGAGCGGGAGCGACTCCGCCCAGCCCGCCGGGTTCTTGCTCAGCAGGAGCCGCGCCGAGGTCTCCCCGAAGTGGGCGGTCGCGAAGCGTCCCGCGGGGGCCTCGACCGTCCGGAAGCCGACGAGGGCGTCGTCCACGGTCACGCCCATCTCGATGGCCGCGGCCAGGGCGGCCGCCGCATTGGAGACGTTGAAGGAGCCCGGCACCTTGAGCTGTGGATCGACCACGCGACCGTCGGGAAGGGCGATGTGCCCGTCGCGCACCTGGTAGTCGGGGGTGTGCTCGGTCAGGTCGCAGTTCGGGCAGTCCCAGCGCCCCTGGGGCTCGTCGGGGTTCGGGTCGACCCGGGTCAGGATCGTGCCGCAGGCGGGGCACAGGGCGGCGTCCGCGGACCACTTGGACGGCGTGTCCACCCAGATGACGCGCCGCGCCTTCTGGACGGCCCACGTGATGAGGGGGTCGTCGGAGTTGGCCACGACCACCGGGCCGTCCTCGCCGGCCCTCTCAAGCGCCTCGCGCCAGGAGCGGGCGAGGAACTTGATCTCGTGGTTGCGGTCCAACTGGTCGCGGCTGAAGTTGAGCATCACCAAGACCTCGGGGCGTCCGGCCGCGATGAGGTCGGCCACGACCCGCTCGTCCGTCTCGAGGACGGCGATGTCGGCCCGTGGCGCCTTCGCCAGGGCCGACGCGATGCCGTAGTGCAGGTTGGCGCCGTCGGCGTTCGTGACGAGGCGGGCGGCGTCCGCGCCCAGCCCCTCCCTGACGGCGGCCGCCAGCAGGTGGGATGTGGTGGTCTTGCCGTTCGTCCCGGTGATGGACGCGATGCGCCGGCCCTTGACGAGCGAGGAGAAGGCGCCGGGGTGGACCCGCGACAGCACCTGCCCGCGGATCGAGGCACCCGACCCCCTGCCCAGCACACGGGACGCCAGCGCCGCAGCATCCCCGGCGAGCGTGCCCACGCCCAGCCGCACGCGATCGGTCACCGGGCGTCGCGCGGGCACGGCCCGCCTGTTCAGGTCATTCGGCACCCGTTCATTGTGCCAGCGTGCCGGGTGTCCCGGGTCACGCGAGGCCCTGCGCGGTGAGCCAGTCGGCGGCGATGTCGGCCGAGCGGGCCTGCTCGTCGATGCTGCGGGCGTTGAGGGCCTGCAGTTCGGACACGGTCAGCTTGGCGTTCACCGCCTCGATCGCCGCGGCGGCCTTCGCGTCGACCCGGTCCGAGACCAGCGGGATGACGTTCTGCGGCAGGATCATCCCCTTCGGATCCTCCAAGATCACGAAGTCCTGCTTGGCGATGGTCGGGTCGGCCGTGTACAGGTCGGCCACCTGGACGGTGCCGTCGGCCAGCGCACGCGCGGTCAGCGGGCCGCCCGAATCCTCGACGGGAACGAGCTGGATCTCGACGCCGTAGAGGTCCTTCGCCCCCTTCGGGCCGTACGGACGGGTCGCGAACTCGGCGTTGGCGGCCAGCTTCACCGGCTGCGGGGCCTTGGTGAGGTCTCCGATCGACACGAGGCCGTGCTGGTCGGCGAAGGCCTTCGTGACCGTGTACGAATCCTGGTCGGACGCCTCCGCCGCGGCCAGGACGCGGAGGCCGTCGGGTAGCGCGTCCCCGAGGGCGGCGGTGACGCTGGCGGCGTCCGTCACCTGGGCGGTCTTGTCGTAGTACTGCAGGAGGTTGCCGGAGTACTCCGGGAGGACGTCGATCTCCCCGGCCTCGATCTCGGGCAGGTAGACCTCGCGCTGGCCGATCTGGAACTGCCGTTCGACGGTGAAGCCCGCGTTCTCCAGGGCCTGGGCGTAGAGCTCAGCGATGATCTCGTTGGAGTAGTACTGCTGCGAGCCCACGACGAGCGTCGCCCCGGCGGCGGGTGCGGATGGCCCGGCCGTGGCCGGCGCGGTGGTCGGGGCCAGGGGGTTGGATTGCGCGCAGCCGACCAGGGTGCCGGCTGCGGCAAGGGCGATGAGTGCGCCGAGGCGGCGGCGGGAGATGTTCATCATGGTGCTCACTTTCGTGGAGTTCGGGTGGTCAGGTCGTCAGGCCCGCGGGCGTGGCGAGGCGTTGGAGGAGGGCGAAGATGAGGTCGCAGCCGAGGGCCAGCGCCACGACGAGCAGCGACGCGGCGAGCATCTGGGGATAGTCCTGCGTCTTGAGGCCCAGGAACAGGTAGCGACCGAGTCCACCTGCCCCAACATAGGCGGCCAGCGTCGCGGTGGCGATGACCTGGAGGAAGGCCGAGCGGACGCCACCCACCAGCAGGGGCAGGCCGAGCGGCATCTCGACCCGGGTCAGCACCTGCAGTTCGGTCATGCCGGACGCCCGCGCACCGTCCACGGCCAAGGGGTCGACCGCCTCGATGCCGGAGTACGCGCCGGCCAGCACCGAGGGAAGGGCCAGGACGACGAACGCGACCATGGGTCCGACCAACCCGATGCCGAGCAGGACGCCCAGGAGGGTCACCAGGCCGAGGGTGGGCAGGGCACGGGCTGCGCCCGAGAGCCCGACGGCCAGGCCCCGGCCACGCCGTGCGTGGCCCACCCACCAGCCGATGGGGAGGCCGATCAGGCAGGCGATGAGGACGCCGACGATCGAGTAAGCGAGGTGCTCCACCAGGCGGTTGCCGATGCCGTCCTGCCCGGGCCACCGGGCAGGGTCAGCGATCCACGCGAAGGCGTCCAGCAGGTGGTTCATGCGCCGGCCCCCTTCGTCGCGAGCACCGACGAGAGTCGCGACGCCTTGTCCCGGCGCGTCCAGGGGAGCAGCAGGCCACCGGCCAGCACCAGCAGTGCGTCGATTGAGAGCGCCAGCACGACGGTCGCGATGATGCCGGTCAGCACGGACGCGATGATGCCGCGCTGGAACCCATCGGTGAACAACAGGCCCAGGCTCGGGACGCCGAGGACGGCACCGACGGTCACGAGCGACACCGTGCTGACGGCCACCACGCGCAGGCCCGCCAGCAGGGCGGGCCCGGCGAGCGGCAGGTCCACCCCCACGAAGCGGGCCAGCGGTGTGTGGCCCAGGGCGTCCGCCGCGTCCAGGACGCGCGCGTCGACCTGGCGCAGGGCGTCCGCCGTGACCGGGACCATGAGGGCCAGGCCGTACAGCGTGAGGGCGATGACGATGTTGAGCGGGTCCCGGATGCCGGTGCCGATGATGACCGGCAGCACCACGAACAGCGGCAGGGACGGGATGGCGTAGAACAGGCCCGCCCCGGTCAGCAGGGGCCCGCGCAGCCAGCCGACCCGGTTGGCCAGCCACCCGATGGGCACGGCCAGGAGGAAGCTCAACAGGATGGGTGGGATCGACAGTGCGAGGTGGCTCAGCGCACGGTCGCCCACGATGTCGAGGTTGTTGGCGAGCCAGTTCATCGGCGCAGCACCCCGGCGGCGCGGCCGTGTGAATCGACGAGGACGCCGTCGCGTTCGGTGAGGTCCCGGTCGCCCCGGTTGAGGCCCAGGAAGTCGGCGACGAAGCCATCGACCGGTGCGGCGAGCAGTTCGGGGCCGGTGCCCCGCTGCGCGACCCTGCCGTGCTGGGCGAGCAGGATGATCTGGTCGCCCAGGCGCAGGGCCTCGTCGACGTCGTGGGTGACGAACACGATCGTCTTGGCCAGCGTGGACTGGATGCGCAGGAGCTCGTCCTGGAGCTCACGGCGCACCAAGGGGTCGACGGCGCCGAACGGCTCGTCCATCAGCAGGATGTTCGGGTCGGCCGCGAGCCCGCGGGCCACGCCGACGCGCTGCTGTTGGCCCCCCGAGAGCTGGCTGGGGTAGCGGCGCCCGAGGTGCTCCTCGAGGCCGACCAGCGTCATGAGCTCGCGGGCCCGCGCGTGGGCGTCCGACCGGGGTGTGCCGTTCAGCAGGGGCACGGTGGCGATGTTGTCCAGCACGGTGCGGTGGGGGAGCAGGCCGCCGTTCTGCATGACGTAGCCGATGCTGCGGCGCAGGTGGACGGGGTCGCGCCCGGCGATGTCCCGGCCGTCGATCGTGATGGTGCCGGACGTGGGCTCGACCATCCGGTTCACCATGCGCAGGATCGTGGTCTTGCCGCTGCCCGAACTGCCCAGCAGGACGGTCGTGCGGTGCGGGGGGAACTGGGCGGAGAAGTCGGCCACGGCAACGGTGCCGTCGGGGTAGGTCTTGGTCACTCCGTGCAGGTCGATCATGCGGAGGGATGCCTTCCTGGGCGTGCGGTGCACCGGGGTGCCGACCGTCGAGCCCCCACCCTACCGCCGACCTCGGCCGAGGCGCGCGCATCACCGCCGCGAGCCGGCGAAGGGGCCGCGACCCGAAGGTCGCGGCCCCTCGACGACAGCCCTGGGATCAGTGCTGCGTCTGCATGCGGTGGCGGGCGTTGGTGGCGGGCCGGATGGCGGCAGCGGTCACCGCGGCGGCGACCAGGCCGGCGATCCAGGAGGTCCACGCCGCGGAGGTGGCGGACATCGTCGTGTTCGCGTACGAGCCGATCCAGGGCGACAGGAACAACAACAGGCCCACGACCAGTTGCCCATACTCGAGCCACGGAGTGCCCGGCATGGCCAGATTGATGACGGCGGTGATGACGAGCAGGGTGCCGAACACCAGCATCAGCACCCGGGACGACCCCATCGGGGACGTCCAGATCAGAGCAGCGAGGACCGTGAACAGGCCAGCCGCGCCGGCGACATAGTCCTCCCAACGGGTCCACTTCCTCATGCGGATCGCTTCCCTCCACACTCATTCCCCGGTCCGTCCGGGGCGGTTCCATTCTACGCCGGAGGGGTGGAAACGTTATCCCCACATGAACATGAAAAAAACCGCCCTGACCAAGTCAGGGCGGCTTTCTCGTGGGGTGAGTAACGGGACTCGAACCCGCGACATCCTGGACCACAACCAGGTGCTCTACCAGCTGAGCTATACCCACCATCGCTGCGAACAGCGAAGGACATCATAACCCGTCGGCGCCCTCGGCGCGAATCGGCGCGGTGGCAGGCGCCTGCGGGTGCCGGTTGCCCGTGAGGGTGCCCTGGTGTCGACGGGCGATCTCCCGGAGTTCCGCGGCGGCCGGCCCGGGCGAGGGCACGAACAGGGCCTCCCGGTAGTAGCGCAGCTCCTCGATCGACTCCTGGATGTCGGCCAGGGCGCGGTGGTTCCCCGACTTGGCCGGCGAGTTGAAGTAGGCCTTGGAGAACCAGCGCCGTGCCAGTTCCTTGATGGTGCTGACGTCCACGTTGCGGTAGAGCAGGTGGCCTTCGAGTTCCGGCATGTCGCGCGCGAGGAACGCCCGGTCGGTGCCGACGGTGTTGCCGGCCAGGGGAGCCTTGCGTGGTTCGGGGACCCACTCCTTGACGTAGGCCAGGACCTGGGCCTCGGCGTCCGCCATGGTGGCGCCGCCGGCGAGTTGCTCCAGCAGACCGGAGTTGGTGTGCATGGTGCGGACGTAGTCGCCCATCGATCCCAGCGCCTCCGCCGGCGGGGCGATGACGATGTCCACGCCCTCGCCAAGGACGTTGAGGTCACCGTCCGTCACGAGCGCCGCCACCTCGATGAGCGCGTCCGCACCCAGGTCGAGGCCGGTCATCTCGCAGTCGATCCACACAAGTCGGTCATTCACGCGCCCACTCTAGGGCGCGCCGAGTGGATAGGCTGTTCGCGTTCCCCCCAGTCGCCGTGTCAGGAGTGCCCATGGACCCCACCAACCTCCAGGAGATCCTCGACGAGGCTCCGGCGCAGCGGGAGAACCTGCGCCAGTTCATCGACAAGCTGGTCCACGAGGGTTACACCGTGGGGGACGCCGAGGGGTCCGACCCGGCGCTCATCGACCCGGGCGGCCGCGCCGTCGAGACGTGGCGGGAGGACTACCCCTACGACGAGCTCCTGACGCGTGACGCCTACGAGGCGGAGAAGTACCTGCTGCAGGTCGAGTTGCTGAAGCTGCAGTACTGGAGCCAGGACAACGACATCCGCCACATCATCCTGTTCGAGGGCCGCGACGCCGCCGGCAAGGGTGGCACGATCAAGCGGTTCACCGAACACCTCAACCCCCGTGCCGCGCGGGTGGTGGCCCTGACGAAGCCCACCACGACCGAGCAGGGCCAGTGGTACTTCCAGCGCTACATCAACCACTTCCCGACGTACGGCGAGATCGTCATGTTCGACCGCTCCTGGTACAACCGGGCGGGCGTGGAGCGCGTGATGGGTTTCGTCAGCGACGAGCAGTACGAGATCTTCATGAGGCAGGCGCCCGAGTTCGAGCGCATGATCATCGACGCCGGCATCCACTTGACGAAGTTCTGGTTCTCGGTCACCCAGCGCGAACAGCGCACGCGGTTCGCCATCCGCCAGATCGACCCGGTCCGTCGCTGGAAGCTCTCGCCCATGGACCTGGAGTCGCTCGATCGCTGGGAGGACTACACGGCGGCGAAGGAAGCCATGTTCGAGCGGACGGACACCGACTGGGCGCCCTGGTTGACGATCCGGTCCAACGACAAGAAGCGCGCCCGCCTGAACGCCATGCGCGCGTTCCTGGTCCAGTTCGACTACGAGGGGCGGGACGACTCCGTGGTCCAGGCGCCGGATCCGCTGATCGTGAAGCGCGGCCGGGAAGCCGTCGGCGACTGAGCCGTCGGCGACCGAGTCATCGCGAGGATCGGCCCACGTCCGGCTTGGCCCAGTGCCACAACCAGGCGCCGCCGACGAACCCGATGGCGGCCACCGCCCACGCGGCGACCGACAGGGACGCGGCGGCCGCCAACGCGCTGATCACGAGGGGGCCGGCCGCGTGGCCGATGCCTGTCGTGAGTCGCCAGCCGGCGAGGAAGTGCGTCCGGCCCACGGCTGGCGAGTGGTCGGAGCCCAGGGTCAGCACCACGCCCGAACTGATCCCGTTGCCCAGCCCCAGTCCGACGGCCACCGCCGTCAGCCCGAACGCGGTCGCCGTGAGGGGCAGCAGGCCGAAGCAGGCTCCCATGATGAGCATGGACGGGACCGCCACCGCCCGTCGGCCCAACCGGTCCATGAGGGAGCCGCCCAGGTAGAAGAGGGTCAGGTCGATCGCCGAGGACGCCGCGAAGATCAGGCTGGTCTGGGCCGCGTCCAACCCGATGGACGCCGCCCACAGCGGGAGCAGCGCGTCGCGGGAGGCCCGCACCAGCATCAGGGCCGCCGCGCCCAGCCCGACGGTGAGGTAGGTCCGTGCGTGCGCGCGCAGCACGGACGCCATCCCCGCGGGCTCGGTCGCGGAGTCGACGCCGTGCTCGGGCAGGTCCGGGAGCAACAGGCTCGTGGCGGCGGCCGCCAGTGACGTGGCGATGGCCAGCCAGTAGGCGGCGCGCAGGTCGAAGACCGTCACCACCGCCGCGCCGGCGAGCGGGCCCAGCAGGTTGCCGACGCGGAACACGCCGCCGAGGGTGGACAGCGCGCGGGCGCGGAGCCGGTAGGGGATGAAGACGGTCAGGAACGACTGGCGGGCGATCATCAGCACCGCGCCCGACAGGCCCAGCACGAACACGGCCCCCGCCAGCACCCAGACGTTCGGGGCCAAGGCGGCGGTGAGCATGGACAGGGCGTCCACGACCAAGGAGCCGACCAGGGAGCGGCGCTCCCCGAAGCGCTGCGCCACCATCCCGGCCGGCAGGGCGCCGATCAGGCTGCCCATTCCGAGCAGCGCCACCACCAGTGCTGCCTGGGGAACCGTGGCACCCAGGTCGTGGGCCGTCAGGGCGAGCAGCGGGACGACGGCGCCGAAGCCGACGAACGACAAGGTGGTGGGCAGGTAGACCGACAGGGCGAGCGTGCGCCACTCGCTGCGGCTGAGACTGTCCTGTTCCACGGGAGGTGAACCTACTCCCTGGTGGTGCCGCACAGGTTCACCGGCTACCCTTGACGAGATCGTTGAAACTGCAACCAATGGAGTGACATGGCCAAGAGCAAGAAGGCGTCGAGTGACCGCGCCGCTCGGGTGCAGGCGATGCAGGCCGAGCAGGCTCGCAAGGAGAGACGCTGGCGCATCGGCATAGCCCTGGCGGCCGCGATCCCGGTGCTGGCGCTGCTGGCGGCCGTCCTCCTGCCGTTCCTGCTGGGGGCGCGCAGCGTCGACCAGAACGCGCCGGTCGAGGGAGTTCAGACGTTCGAGGGCTTGTCCGCCAACCACGTGTCGACCCCGGTGCAGTACGCACAGAACCCGCCTGTGGGCGGTGACCACACCGGCTACTGGCAGAACTGCGGCATCTACGCCGAGCCCATCCAGCCGATCGAGCCCGCGGTCCACTCACTGGAGCACGGCGCCGTGTGGATCACCTACGACCCGGCGTTGCCGGACGACCAGGTCGCCAGGCTCCAGGGGCTCGTGCGCGGCAAGCCCTACGCGATGCTGAGCCCGATGCCCGGCCTGCCCTCGGCGGTGGTCGCCAGCGCGTGGGGTCTCCAGTACCAGGCGCAGGACGCCTCGGACGCCCAGCTGTCCACGTTCCTGACCCGGTACATGCAGGGTCCGCAGACGCCCGAGCGCGGCGCCGCCTGCTTCGGCGGCGTGGGGACCCCGTCGTGAGCGCGAGCGAGGCGCCCCGCCCGACCCGTGGTGTCGGGGTGGTCGTCGCCCTCACGGTCGGCGTGGTCGCGCTCGCCCTGGCCGCGTTCCTGTTCGGCCGCCTCAGTGCCGGCCCCGCGGCCGAACGCCCCAACGCGGTTGACGTGGGCTTCGCGCGCGACATGGCCGTCCACCACCAACAGGCCGTCCTCATGGCGACTGTCGTCGGGGAGCGCGCCACCGACCCCGAGCTGAAGAAGATCGCACTGGACATGGTCCTCACCCAGCAGAACCAAGCCGGCCAGATGCAGGGCTGGCTCGCGCTGTGGGGGGAACCGTTCGCCTCCGAGGAACCTCCGATGCGCTGGATGGGCGGCGAACATGCGAGCCACGGGGCCGAGGAGCCGATGGCCGGGTTGGCCTCGCAGGCGGACCTGAACGCGCTCGAGGCGTCGACCGGCGTCGAGGCCGAGCGCCGGTTCCTGACGCTGATGATCCCGCACCACGAAGGCGGCGTCCTGATGGCCCAGCACGCTGTCGACCACGCCGCAGTGCCGGCCGTGCGCGACCTGGCCCGGTCGATCCTTCAGGCGCAGACCACCGAGTTGGAGACCCTGCAGAAGTTCCTCGACGAGCGGACCCCCTAGAATCGGTGGCCGGAGCCCCCGTAGCTCAATGGATAGAGCACCGGCCTTCTAATCCGATGGTTGCCCGTTCGAGTCGGGCCGGGGGCGCTCAATGCCTAGTCAGGGGCATGTCGGTTCTTGCGGGGAGGTCCGAAAAGGGCCGCGAGACCAACTTTGAGACCAACTTTGAGTTTTCGCGACATCGAAACGCCTACAGAAGGGGGCCGATCTCGCTCTTGTCGCCGAGCGGATCGCGCCCCAAGTAGACACTCATGGTCATGGAGGCATCTGCGTGCCCCAGCTGGTCAGCGATCACGCCCACGGGCACGCCGGCCTCGGACAACAGGGTGGCTACGGTCCTGCGAAATGTGTGGGGGATTGCCCAGGTGAAGCCCGCGCCGTCCAGGACGTCGCGGACCCACTTGCCCAGGTTGCTGTCACCCGGCGGAACGTTGTTCGGCCCGTACCTCCGCAGCCCGTTCGCCAGTACGTGCTCCTCAGGGAAACCGAGGGAGAACACAAAAGGGTCGGGGTGTTTCCAGCCAAGCATCACTTGCCGACGGTGGTGCAACCGCTCGATCAACCACTGCGGGAGGTTGTTGATGCGGTCGGAGCTGGTCGTCTTCGTCCCCCGGATGCGGACACGTCCGGCGATCAGATCGACGTCCTCCCACAGCAACAGGCGCGCCTCGTTGATGCGGGCACCTGTACCGGCCATCAGCGACATCAGGTCTGCCGTCGCCGTCCATTTGCGTTGGGTCCGGAGGTTGGTCGCCGCCTGCGCCAGGGCATCGGCGTGGGTGAGGACCTCGGTGCGTTCGGCGCGGGTGAAGGCACGCTTGCGGTTCCTCACCGATTGCTTCGGGGTGGCGGTCGAGACCGCCCCGATCGTGGCAGCGAAGTTCACCCTGATTACCCCGCGACGCAGGCACAGCCCCAAGATTCCCGACAGAACTGAGCGGCTCATCTTGGCGGAGGCGTTGCCGCTGGAGTCCGCGATCCTTTGTAGAAACAGAATGATGCGCTGCGGCTCGTTGACCTGGGCGATCGTCCTGCCCCGCAATGGGGATCCCAGCGCGTCGATGTGGCGGTAGTAGTGACTTCGGTACTCCCGCTTCGTGCGCTCGGAAAGGCCGCCACGCGCAGGGCGTGCCTCCGGGCGCTGGATCCAGTCCAGCCACACCGCGCCGGCATCCACGAAGGGAGTGGTGGGCGTCAGGACCGAGTTCTCCTCGGCGGCATCCTTGAGCCGGATCTCGTCCAAGGCGTCCTCGACCGCTTTGACCGAGTCGGGCTTCGTCTTGGCCCACCGGGCCACCTCGATACGGGCACCGTCTTCCGTGCAGTACTGGCACCGGGCACGCCACACGGTGGCTTTGCGACGATTCTCCACCGCTACGCGACGTCCGTTCTCGCGCCGATAGGGCGATGCCTCGATGGGTGAGTTTTCACCGGGCTCGAGCTTGTGCCTCACCATGCTCGGCAGGCTCAGGCTGTCTTGGCGGCGCACATCAGACGGTCCACCTCATGGGGTTCCACCCGAATCAGCCGGGCGCCGTAGCGGAACGCGGGGAGGCGTCCGCTGGAGATCCAACGGCGCAGCGTCTTCACGGTGATGCCAGTCCGCTCCGCGGCCTGGGCGAGGGTCTCATACGTCTTGGGGTACATGTCTGTCTCCTCTCGTACCCCCACAAGCAGCGAACCGCGAGTTAAGGGACAGACAGGTATGCAGTTGTGGAGGGACGTTTGAGTTCTGCATGACGTGTCCACCGGCGCAGAGCAGCACGACACTCGCTTTCTTGAGACGCCCCCCAACTTCCCTTCACAAGCAGTTACGCTGTGAAGAGATCCCACCCCCGGGACCGTTCACGGCACGCCCGACTCGACGTCGAAGTCGGCTGCTTTGGCATCCCCGGAAAGTTCACACGGATTCGCGTGGCCTTCCAAGGGGGTTTCCATGCTTGTGGAGGTCAAGGAGGCCCGATGAACAACCGCACCAAGACACTCACCAGCGCCGCAGCAGCCGCGCTGGCCCTCGGGCTGGGCGGATGCATCAACCCCACCCCGCCCACTCCGAGCCCCACACCCATGCAGACCGTGGACCCCACCCCAACCCCCTCACCCTCACCCACCCTCTCCCTGACAGCAGAGCAGGAGGCTGCCGCCGACGCCGTCCTGAGGTTCTACGAGATCGTCAACCAGGTGGCCAGCAACGATGAGGTGGACCTCAACAGTGTCTACGAGGTGGCTGGAGGAGAAACCGCACAGGCTTGGCTTCGCGACTTGCAGGCAATGAAGGTTGCCGGCTTGCTCCAAGTTGGGTCCGCCGAACCTGAAGTGCGAACCGTTGAGGGATTGGCCGAGCCGTACACGGTGGAGACCTGCGTGGACACATCTAAGGTCAACGTGGTCAATGGGGCCGGGGACTCTGTCGTGGGGGATGATGGTCCGACCCGCATCCTTTATCACTACACAGTTGAGACTGTCGGCTCCCACTTGCGGGTAACTAAGGGCGAAGCGGTGAGTTCCCAATGCTGAGACTCACGTTCACCACCTTGGCCCTTCTGTTCCTCGTCCTATTCAACGTCCCCACGGCGTCAGCGGAGACAGTTACCCCGGTAGTCACATGCCCTGAGGGGAGGATCTTCATCGCAGGAGTGTGCATACTCAAGACTGCAGTGAGCGTTGACAATCCTGGCGATCCGCCGAATGCAGCCATTGGGACGCCGCGGCAGTGTTTCGACGGAGGACGCGAGATCTCGTGTTTCCACGAACGCTATGGAAGTTGGAACGCCGCTCGAAGCTGCTACATGGCGCCGACGAAGTTGCAGCCGGCTCCTGGGCATCCGGTTTGGGAGTCGCATAGGGACGGACTCATCTATGACTGCATCCACCCTTCGAATCCCGGGTTTGTGACCCTGGTGTGGGGTCCAGCGGCTGAGGCGGTTGACCCGCGGGCGCTAGCCGAGCAGTTGCGGGCGTCGATGCGGTTTGAGCCGGTGTCGATCGGGATCGTTCCCGAGCCCGGGCCGGACCGCATGGGTCTGGTGGGCATGCCGACGTGGATGTGGGCCGCGAATCCTGGCCCGACGACGTTGGGCCCGCAGACGATGAGCCTGTCGGCTGGTGGGGTGTCGGTGACGTTGACCGCCGAGGTCGTCTCCACGCGTTGGGAGATGGGCGATGGCGGGGTGGTGACCTGCCGCGGGCCGGGCACTGCCTACGAGGACCGCTACGGGGCGATCGATTCCCCGACGTGCGGCTACCGCTACTCCAAGCAGGGCACCTACACGGTGCGTGCGTTGACGAACTGGTCGGCGGTGTGGCGTTCGAACACCGGCGATCAGGGCGTTTTCACCTGGCAGGTCGTGAGCTCGACCGAGATCAACATGGGCGAGGCCCAAGCACTCAACCAGTAGAAGGAACGATGATGACCACCACCCCCACCCGGTCAGCCAGCAACAACCACGCCAGTCCTGCGGCACCAGCGCCGGCGGATGCCGTGGCGAGCCCGCCGAAGCTGCGACGCCGGCCTTTGGTGGGCGTGGTCGCGGGAGCGTTGGTGCTGCTGGGCGGCTTGGGTGGGGTGTGGGCTTGGCAGTCGTCCACGTCGACGGTCGAGGTCTTGGCGACCCGTGCTCCGATCGAGCGCGGGGACAGCATCGGAGCCGACTCATTGATGGTCGTGCGCGTCAACCCTGATCCGGCTCTCCAGTTGGTGCCGGCTGACCGGTTTGATGCGGTGGTGGGGCAGCGCGCGGCGACCGATCTGGTGGCGGGCGGGTTGCTGGCTGCAGACCAGGTGTCGGAGGTGTTGCCGCCAGCTGAGGGCATGTCGGTGGTGGGGGTATCGCCCGAGGTGGGGTTGATGCCGGCGGAGCCGTTGCGGCCTGGTGATGCGGTTCGGATCGTGCAGACACCCGGCGCCCAGGGTGATGTCGTTGATGCCCCGGTGTCTCTGTCGGCCGAAGTGTTGGCGGTGCGCACGGTGGACAACCGTGTGGTGGTGGATGTGTTGGTCCCCTCGGCTTTGGCCCCGGAGGTCGCCGCACGTGCGGCCACCGGCCGGGTGGCCATCGTGCTGGACGCCAGGGAGCGCTGAACCATGGCGCTCTTCACGCTGGTGTCTGCATCTGGGGCGCCCGGGGTGACCACCACCGCGTTGGCGCTCGCCGTCGGGTGGCCGCGACCGGTCACGTTGGTGGAAGCCGACCCTCGTGGCGGTTCGAGCATCCTGGCTGGCTTCTTCAAGGGCACCGTCGACCAGCCAGGCCTGCTGCAACTGGTCCTGGCGCACAGGCAGGGCCAGCTCGCTGCGGCGCTCCCCAGCCTGCTGATGCCGATCGACGCGTCCCAGGCGCACCTGTTGGCCGGGACCCGCTCCCATGATCAAGCCGTCGGTTTGGACGGACTGTGGACACCCCTGCTGCAGGTGCTGCGTGGCCTCGGTGGCAAGACGGGGCAGGACGTTATCGTCGATGCTGGGCGGCTCGGCGCCGATGGGTGCCCTATGCCGCTGGTGGTCGGCGCGGACACGACCGTGTTGGTGGTGGGCTCGAGCCTGCCAGCCGTGGCGGGTGCCCGCTCTTGGGCGGCGAGTCTCCGTGAGCGGACCAGCGGCCATCTCGGCCTGCTGGTGGTCGGGGAGGACCGGCCCTACTCGGCCCGGGAGGTCGCGCGCGCCCTGTCGGTGCCCCTGTTGGGGACCATCGAGTCCGCTCCAAAGCATGCTGCGGTCTACTCCGACGGTGCCGCCCATCCCCCGGCGCGCGGTCTGGTGGGCTGGCGCCGCCGCTCCGCAGCTGACGCGTTCGCCCACTCGCCCTACACGCGCAGCATCAACGCACTGGCCGAAGCCCTGCGCGCCACCGGCGCAACCACATCCATGTCGCCGATCGAGGCTGAGGAGCGTTTGTCATGACTGACCAGAGGAACAGGCATGACCTGGGCTCCCTGCCGCTGTTCACCGGGGGCGAGCTCTCCAACGCGGGCGAGAACCGTCCCGGGCGCGTGCGCGGAAACTTCCGCCTCACGAACGAGACACCGAACCCGGCCGTCATCCCCTCGACAGTTGGCGTGACCACTCCACCGCCGGGGCTGGGCGCCGTTCCGGCATCACAACTCACGGACGACGTGTGGCCGGCCGACCTGTCCGAACCGGTGGATTGGTCGCTGGTGGCGGCGTTCCGGGCCCAGGCGTCGGAGCAATTGACGCGCGTGTTCGGCGAGGATCGTACCCACGTGTCGCGCGAGTTGCAGGAGGAGCAGGGGCGCGCGATCGTGGTTGAGCTGCTCGACTCAGCTGCGGCTGATCTGGTGATGGCAGGCAAGCCGGCTTGGTCGCCGGGCTTGCAGCAGCGCCTGACCCAGGCAGTGTTCGACGCCCTGTTCCGGCTGGGCCGCCTGCAACCGCTGGTGGAGGACGATCGGGTGGAGAACATCCTGATCGATGGCTGCGATCGGGTATGGCTGGGCCTGACCGATGGCACGACCGTACCCGGCCCCCCGGTTGCGGATTCGGACCAGGAACTGATCGACTTCCTGTCGTTCCTGGCTTCGCGGTCTGAGGTGAACGCTCGACCGTTCTCGGAGGCGCAGCCGTCGTTGCACCTGCGTCTGGATGGCGGATACCGGCTGGCCGCCACCGCCTGGGTGACCCCGAGGCCGGCGGTGGTGATCCGCCGGCACCGGCTCATGCAGGTCCGGCTCTCCGACCTGGTCGCCCGCGGCGCCTTGTCCAGATTGGCGGCGTCCTTCTTGTCCGCGGCTGTGGCGGCACGGCAGTCGATCATCGTGGCCGGCATCCAAGGGGCGGGCAAGACCACGATGATGCGCGCACTGGCTGCCGAACTGCCCAACGACGTGGTGATCGGCACCTTCGAGACCGAGTACGAACTGCACCTGCACCAGTTCCCCGACCAACACGATGTCGTCTTCGCGTGGGAGGCCCGTCCGGGCTCGGGTGAGCGGCACGCGGATGGTCGGATGTCGGGGGAGTACTCGATCATGGAGCAGCTGAATGACTCCTTCCGCTACGCGTTGGGTGTGCAGCTGGTCGGTGAGGTCCGCGGCCCTGAGGCCTGGCCGATGTTGAAGGCCATGGAATCGGGGCCCGGCTCGATGTGCACCACGCACGCCACCGACGCCGAGGGCACCATCGGCAAGCTCGTCACCTGTGCGATGGAGGCCGGCCCGCACGTCACCAGCGACTTGGCGGTCCGCAAGCTCGCCCAGGTCGTCGACCTGATCGTCTACCTGCGCGTGGAGAGCGTTCCCCAGCCGGACGGCTCGAGCCGCAAGGCCCGCTGGGTGTCCGAGATCGTGCACGTCACGCCGGGGGAGAGCGAGAAGGGTTACGCGCTCACCCACGTGTTCCACGCTGCCCCGGGATCACGCACCGCAACGCCGGGCACGCTGCCCGACAGCCTGCGCAGCCTGGCCGATCACGGCTTCGACCTTCCTGGGTTCTACGCCCACGCCCAAGGACGCCGACCATGATCCCCGTGATCCCGGCCCTGTCCGGCGCCCTTGTAATGGCCGGCATCCTCTTGGCCGTGTGGGCGCTCATCCCACGCCCCGAACCGGTCGGCCGACCGATCCGTCGCCCGGCTCGCAAGGGCCGCGTGCGGGTGTGGTGGGAGCAGTTGGGGCCGCGGATGCGGTGGGCGCTGGTGGCAGCACTGGTCGTTGGCGTGCTGGTGGGAGTGTGGACCGGTTTCGTGCTGGCGGCGTTGGTGTTGCCGCTGGCGGTGGCCGGGCTGCCGTATCTGACGGCCACGTCCACCGAGTCGCGGAGGATTGCCCGGTTGGAGGCGATCGCGGAGTGGACGCGCAGCCTGGGTGGGGTGCTCTCGGTCGGTGTTGGCTTGGAGCAGGCCCTGATCGCGACCCTGCGGTCAACCCCCGAGGACATCCGACCCGAGGTGGCCCGTCTGGTGGCGCGCTTGCAGGCGCGCTGGCGGACCGAACCGGCGTTGCGGGCGTTCGCCGACGACCTGGATGACGCGACCGGCGACATGGTGGCCGGCGCCCTGATCCTGAGCGCCCGCCGACGCGGCGCCGGCTTGGCTGCCGTCTTGTCGGGTCTGGCCGAGACGGTCGCCGAGGACGTGACCGCACGCCGGAGGGTGGAGTCCGACCGGGCCAAGCCCCGCCAGACCGCACGGATCGTGACCGCCATTTCCGTGGTCGCCCTGGGCGGCTTGGCGCTGTCGGGCACGTTCATGGCCCCCTATGCGACGCCCGTGGGGCAGGTCGTCCTCGCGGTCCTGCTCGCCGCCTACGCTGCGACCTTGGTGTGGATGCGCAGGATGACCCAAGGTGCCCCCCTCCCACGGTTCCTCACCGAAAGCCATGGGTTCAGGATTACTGAAGGATCCTCCGCCTTGAACCCAAGGGTAGGTCACTGATGAGCCGCTCACGTGTTACCTGGGGTTCGGGAACTGGGGGGTACGGGTGTGTGGTCCTCAAGGTCGGGGTGGGTGAGGGTGCTCAGGTAGTGCGCGGCGGTCTCGATGGTGATGCCGAAGAAGTCGCAGAGGCGACGGTGGTCGCCGCCGGCGTTGACCTCGGCGAGGATGCGGTCCTGGCGCATTGCGCTGGGTGGGATGCCGAGCTTGTCGGTGAGCCAGGGGACCCGGACGGGTTCGAGGGTGGATGCGGACCGGCTGTGCACGAGGAAGTGCGGGTTGATGCTGCCGGGCCAGCGGTGGTGTCGGTGGAGGAGGTACCGGTCCAGCGTGGCCTTGGTGGCGTGGGCGAGCAGGATCGTGCGGTCTGGCAAGTGGATCCGGTGGTCATGGATGTCGACCAGTTGGAGGGCGCTGGCTTCGGCGGGCCGCAGCCCGTGGACGCCGATCAGCGCGGTGATCGCGGCGGTGGCTGGGTCGGGGGAGTTGAACAGGGCACCGAGCACGGCGGTATCGGTGGGCATGGGGATGCGTCGCTCGAAGTTGCCCATGTTGAGTTGGGCGGTCGGGTTGACGAAGAGCACGTGGTGTCGCTTGAGGGTGGTGAAGATCGAGCGCAGCGCGGCGCCCAGTTTGGCGCGTGGGGTGCCTTCGCCGGGCAGGGCGGCGAGGATGTGCGTCCGGCTGATTTCGCGCAGCGATTGATGGCCGGCTGCTGCCCAGGTGAGGAGCGTCGGCAGGGCCCATCGCGTGCGGAGCTTGATCGACTGGTCGTGGCGCGGTCGGCTGCGCGGCGGGGTGGTGCTGCCGTGGTGCAGCACGTTGAACCAGATCAGCAGTTCGTCGGCCATGGGGTCGGGCAGGCCTTGGAGTTGGCGTTCGAACCAGGCGTCCAGCGTCGAGGTGCGGTCGTCGATGAGCATCCCGGCGTCTTGCAGGACGAGGAGCGCGAGTCGGACCCGGAGGCGGTGTCCGATGAGGTCGAGGACGTGGCTGGCGCGGATGGGTGGGGCGGTGATCTGGTGCTTGGCCAGCAGGACCCGCAGCGTGATCCGGGTCTTGAGGGATTGCCGTTGGGTCCAGCCGTGCCGGGCGGCCATGTCGAGGGCATGGTCGTCGAGTTGGGTGGCGAATTCGTGGTTGGGTGGCTCGCCGACACCGTGGCGGCGGGCGGGATCTTCGACCGGGTGGTAGTCGAACAGGCTGGGTTGGTCGGCGTTCGTCGATGGAGGGCCGGTATCGGGTGCTTCCAGGGGTGTGCCGGGCAGCGGCAGTTGATCGCGGCGACGTCGGAAGTCACGGCGACGGTGCGGTCGGTATCCGTTGCGGTATCCGCTCATGTCGGCGAACCACAGCTGTTGTCCGCCGCGGTTGGCGGTGACCACGTCGCGGGGGAGTCCGTACTGGGCTTGGTTGTAGAGGGTCTGCATCCAGCACAGGCGGCAGGCCTGGTGCTCGTTGATGGCGAGTTCACGATGGCAGCTGATGCACACGCCCTCGACGGGATAGCGGTGACGCCAGCCGCGGCAGGCTTGGCAGGTCCATCCGCGGAGGCGGGTGACTCCCCAGGCCAGGCAGTCGCGGCAGGAGTCGGGCGGTTGGGGTGCGAAGGGATGGCATTGGCGGCACAGCCGGCCGGCCCAGTAGTCGCCGGTGGCGCCGCAGCTTCGGCAGGGAAGCGGTCGGCCGAAGCTGCCGGGTTTGCAGTCGTAGCACCAGCGACGCTTGACGTAGGCCTCGGGCTTGCGTCCGCAGCCCTCGCACGTCTTGGGGGCGGTCACGCGGGTGGCTTGCTGCGGGGACGCCCCGTTGTCGGCGCTCGCCGTCGGGCGGGTGCCGTGGGTGAGGCAGCTGCCACGGCCTTGACGGCTTGTTGCCGGGCGGTCACTGCGTCGGGTTCGCACACGAGGATGTCGGTCGGCTGGCAGCCGAGCACGAAGCAGATCACATCGAGGTCATCGAGCCGGATGGTGGTGGGTGTTCCAGCCCATAGCCCGGACATCTTCCCGGCACTGATGTCGAGGCCGGCCTCGGCCAGCCGTCGGCGTAGTTCGGTGGATTTCCAGATGCCGGCCTCGGCGGCCTTCATCCGCAGGTTCCAGCGCATGGGTTCATACCTCCTTGTGGGGTGCGGGGTGGGTGATTCGATCCAGGGTCCGCTGGTTGGCGGCCGCCCAGGACGCTTCGATGTGGGTGGAGTGGACGTGGATGTACTGGGTTGTGGTGGACAGCCAGCTGTGACCCATCAACTCCTGGATGGCCTTGAGTGTCATGCCCTGCTGGTACAGGTGCGATGCGCAGTAGTGCCGCAGGACGTGGGGGGTGAGCCGTCGGCTCCAGTCCGGCAGCCACCGTTCCACGGCGTCGGCCAGTCCGGTGCGGAGTGCTTCGGTGCCGAGCCGGGTGCAGTGGCCACTGAGCCGGTCGCGTCGTTCGCTGGGCAGCAGCGGGGCGGCAGGGTCGTCGTAGTCGTCGCCGAACTGGTGGCGCACGTCGGTCAGCCACCACTCCAACAGTGCGTCGACGTCGTCGATTGCTGGCACGATTCGTACTTTGGCGCCTCGGCCCCGGCTGCCCTTGCCGTGGCGGACGTGCAGCTTGCCGTGGGGACCAAGCTCGGGATGCCAATCGGCGACGTCCAGCATGACCGTCTCGTTGATCCGCAGACCGAGCCGTCGCCACAGGGACGCGGCCAGATAGTCCCGGGCCGCTGGAAGGTACTTCCGGCTGTCGGGCAGCGCATCGCGCCACCCGTCGAACAAGGCACGGATCTCGTCTGTCCGCGGGGGAACCCTGGTCGCGGTGGCGGCGGCGATCGCCCTGGGCCGGTTGAACTCGTCGATGGGCTGGACGACGACCTGCCCGAACAGGGCATGGATGTCGCCCTGGTACCGAACGATGACGAAGTCGTAGAACTTGGCCAGCGTGCCCGCTCGAGCGGCGACGGTCGACTTGGCGAGCCCGCGCTGGGTTCGTGCCGCACGAAGGTACCTGTCGGCGTCCTCTACCTGCGCGGTCCACAGCGGACGACCCAGGAACCGTGTGAAGTCGAAGATCGCCCCGCGTTCGGCGGCGGCCGTCCCATCGGTGAGCCCGGCAGCACTGAGGGCCAGCGAGTACTGGTCGATGAGTTCCTGCTCGAACTCCTCGGCGTCGATCCGGCTACGCGAACTGCGCGCCGACTCGACCGACCGCACTACCGCGAGCGCCATACCCCAACCTCACAAACCTCAACGAGTTGTCGAGAACTTAGCATGAACGTCAGGAATCATGACGCACGGTCAGGATGGCGTGTCGGATCCCCCTCCCGTCATCAGTCCAAGTCACCGGCCCACCACACCACACGGTCCCTCGCGGAACTGAATGGTGTTGAAACA